>JAHEEY010000429.1 GCA_024640485.1 Chloroflexota bacterium
CCTGTGCAGCCCTGATGGGTTGGTGAAAATAAGCTGGCGGCAGCCGCCGGCCTACAGGCCAACGGCCCGCAGATAATCCCGGTTGCGTTGGGCGCTCTCTTTGGGGCTGCCCATGCCGGCGAGGACGTCCTGCTCTACCACCGCCCAGCCGTCGTAGCCCAGGAATTTAAGCCGCTGCAGAAAGGCGGGGAAGTCAACGCTTCCCTGGCCCAATTCGCAAAATACCCCGTGCTGGACGGCGGTGAGGTAGTCCCAGCCTTCTTGTTTGACCTGCCTGGCGACGTCGGGGTGGCAATCTTTGAGGTGGACGTGCCAGACGCGGTCGGAATGGCGGTTGAGGGCGTCGATAGGGTCTCCGCCGCCGAAGGTGTAATGGCCGGTATCCAGGCAGAGGCCCAACAGCCGGGGGTCGGTGGCTGCCAGCAGACGCTCGACTTCCTGGGGCGTTTCCACGTAGCCGCCGCAGTGGTGGTGGAAGACGGTGCGCAAGCCGGTCTCGACCAGGACGGCGCGGGCGACCGCTTCGGCCCCCTCGGCAAATACCCGCCACTGGTCATCGCTCAAGCCGTGTTTGGGCTGGATTCTGCCGGCATTGAAGGCCCGGGCTTCGTCGCGGCAGTTGTCGTCGGAGAGGACGATGAAGGGAGTGCGGCCGGCGGCTGCCGCCAGCAGCCGGGCGGCCATCAGGGCGTCGTCGATGCCGTCCTGGTGGGCCCGGGCATCGGCCAGGTAAACCGGGACAAAGGCGCCCAACAGGGTCAGATCCCGCTGGGCCAGCTCCCGGTGAAGCTGGTCAGGCTCGGTGGGCATGAAGCCGTAATCCCCCAGCTCGGTGCCCAGATAGCCGGTCTGCCTGATCTCGTCCAACACCTGCCCGAAGCCGGCAGGCTCCCCTTCCATTTCGAACTCCAGGACGCCCCACGAGCAGGGCGCGTTGGCGACTTTAATCATTTGCTTTTCCCCCGAAATATCATGATTTTCCGTGAAAATATCGTTCTTTCTTCTGATTTTCCTGGAAATCGCGGTAGGCGCTGCCCACCGCTTCGATCTCCGAGACGGCGGCGACGGGGACATCCCACCACGATTCGTAGCCGGGGACGCGCACTTCCCGGTCGGTCTCCACCACGATGACGGTGGTGCGGGACTGCTCTTTGGCTTCCGCCAGGGCGGCGTTCAGCTCCGGCAGCGTGCCGGCTTCGATGGTGTGGGCGCCCAGGCTGCGGGCGTTGGCGGCGTAGTCGACGGGCAGCCGCCCGCCGCTGAGCTGGCCGCTGTTTTCATCCCGGCTGAGGTAGCGGGTGCCGAAGCCGGCGCCCCCCAGCGACTCGGAGAGGCCGCCGATGCTGGCGTAGCCGTGGTTGTTGAGCAGCAGGATAATCAGCTTAATCCCTTCCTGCACCGCGGTGACGATCTCTTGGGAGAGCATCAAATAGGAGGCGTCGCCCACCATGACGTACACCTCGCGGTCAGGGGCGGCCATTTTGACCCCCAGGCCGCCGGCGATCTCGTACCCCATGCAGGAGTAGCCGTATTCCAGGTGGTACCCTTTGGGGTCGCGGGTCCGCCACAGCTTGTGGAGGTCGCCAGGCAGGCTGCCGGCGGCGCAGAGGATTACATCCCGCGGTTGGGAGAAGCTGTTGACGGCGCCGATCACTTCCCCCTGGCTGATCAGGGGGCCGTGGCCCAGGTTGTAGATGCGGCTGACTTCGGCGTCCCAACCGCGGTTGTAGGCCAGCGCCTGGGCGCGGTAGCCGTCGTCGACCTGGCTGCCGCTGAGCAGGGTGTCCAGCTCTTCCAGGGTGACCCGGGCGTCGGCGGTCAGGGGCAGGGCGGCATGTTTGAAGGCGTCGAACTCGGCGATGTTGATGTTGATGAAACGCACCGCCTGGTTTTGGAAGGCGGTCTTGGAGGCGGTGGTGAAATCGGAGTAGCGGGTGCCCACGCCGATGATCAGGTCAGCCTCACGGGCGGTGAGGTTGGCGCCGGGGGTGCCGGTGACCCCCATGGCGCCCAACGCCAGGGGATGGTCGTAGGGCAGGGCGCCCTTGCCGGCCTGGGTCTCGGCCACCGGGATGCCGGTGCGGCTGGCGAACTGGGCCAGGGTGGCGGCGGCGCCGCTGTAGATGACCCCGCCGCCGGCGATGATCAGCGGCTTCTGGCTCTGCCGGATCCAGCCGGCGGCTTTGGTGAGCAGGCCGTTGTCGGGCAGGGGGCGGGCCACGTACCAGACCTGTTTGTGGAACATCGCTTCGGGATAATCATACGCTTCCGCCTGCACGTCCTGGGGCAGCGCCAGGGTGACGGCGCCGGTGTCGGCAGCTGAGGTGAGCACCCGCATCGCTTCCGGCAGGGCGGTGATCAGCTGCTCGGGGCGGCTGATGCGGTCCCAATAGCGGGAGACCGGCTTGAAGCAGTCGTTGACCGAGATGTCCTGGGAGGCGGCGCTTTCCAACTGCTGCAGCACCGGGGCGACGTTGCGGCGGGCGAAGATGTCGCCGGGCAGGAGGAGCACCGGCAGCCGGTTGATGGTGGCCCCGGCGGCGGCGGTGATCATGTTGGTGGCCCCAGGGCCGATGGAGGTGGTGCAGGCGAAGGCGCGCAGCCGGTTGTTCATCTTGGCGAAGGCCGCGGCGGTGTGGACCATCGCCTGTTCGTTGCGGGTCTGGTAGTAGCGGAACTCCGGGTTCTGCTGCAGCGCCTGGCCGATGCCGGCGACGTTGCCGTGGCCGAAAATGCCGAAACAGCCGGCGAAAAAGGGGTGCTGTTCCCCGTCACGTTCCACATACTGGTGGCGCAGATATTCGATCAGCGCCTGGGCCATGGTCAGTCGTCTGGTCTGCATCGCATCTCTCCCAATGAGGCGGCTCGGCGTTGGCTAGAAGCCGCCCCGCTCTTGAATGAAGGTGAGGACTTCTTCTTCGTACCCCATGAAATTGGCGCAGCCGTGGCGGGTGACCACGATGGCGCCGCAGGCGTTGCCCATACGGGCGGCCTTGTAGGTGTCCCACCCTTTGACATAGCCGTAGATGAAACCGCTGGCGAAGGCGTCGCCGGCGCCCAGGATGTTGTATATCTCCACCGGGAAGCCGGGGACGTCGGTGAAGCCGCCGTCGGGGGTGAAGACGGTGGCCCCCTTGGCCCCCCGCTTGACCACCAGCGCTTCCGGTCCGCCGGCTAAAATGCCGCTGACGGCGGCGGAGAGGTCGCCGGAGACGGAGGGGTCGGAGATTTGGGAGTGGGTGATATGCAGCTGGCTGGCTTCGGTGAGCATCGCCGCTTTGACCTCGTCTTCGGTGCCCAGGGCGACGTCGACCAGGGGGAGCAGGGAGCGGACCACTACCCCGAAGGCGCGGGGATCGTGCCACTGGTCGGCGCGGAAGTCGATGTCCAGGACGACTTTGGCGCCGGCGGCCTTAGCCTGTTGGGCGGCGAAGAAGGTGGCGCTGCGGCTGGGCTCTTTGCTGAGGCCGGTGCCGGAGATCTCCAGCACGGCAGTGTCGGCGATAGGGGTCTTGAGGACATCGTCGATGGTCAGCTCGATGTCGGCGCAGTTGTCCCGGTAGTAGACCAGGGGGAACTTGTCGGGCGGCTCGATGCCCAGAACCACGGCGCTGGTGCGAAAACCGGGCTTGCGGGGGATGTAGCGGGTGATCACCCCTTCCTTATTAAGGAAGTTGAGCAGGAAGTCGCCCACAGGGTCTTCGCCGACGGCGGTGAGCAGGGCGGCGTTGAGCCCCAGGCGGCGGGTACCCACGGCGATATTGGTGGGCGACCCGCCGACATAGGCGGCGAAGCTGTTGATCTCCACAAAGGGGGCGCCGACTTCGTTGGCGTAAAGGTCAATGCTGGAGCGCCCCATGGTGATGACATCATATTTCTTCATACTGTTGACTCTGGCCTATTGTTCCATATCCATGTCGACGATGGGCAGCCGGGGGTCGAGCCCGGCCCAACTCTCTTTGACCCAGGCGTAGGTGGGGTCGTCGCTGTTGGCCAAGGATTGGGCGCTGCCGGCAAGGAAATTGAGATAGTAGGTGGTGTAGCCGTGGGCGGAGACCACCGGGTGGTACCCTTCGGGGACCATGACCAGGTTGTTGTCCCTGGCGATGAGCAGCTCAT
>JAHEEY010000430.1 GCA_024640485.1 Chloroflexota bacterium
GAATCTGATTGTTCGTGGTCGGCCTCGCTTCAGCTACAGTCCCCAGCAGATGATCGTTGACGTAGATTGAAATGTGCGTGGCGGTGCGAACGATGCGCCAACTATTGAAGTTCTGACCATTATTGGCGTAGTCAAACACCGAGTTGGGGAGGTCTTGCCAGGTTGTTAAATCGATCTGTGCACCGGGAATGTCCTTGAGAATCTTCCACTTGTAACGCGGCAGTGCCTGGGCACTGTTTTCCTGCAGAACCCAGAGCATGTAGTAGTCGCCCAGGTTTGGCTTGCTAGGATCAGGATCATCTTTGGCGTCGAACAAGATACCCAAGGCACTCCACCAACCCCAAGACAGCCGGAAACGAGCGTCGACATCAATCTGATAGTCACCCGTAGGCAGTACAACCATGGGACTGACCTTGACATCAGTCCGATCGTCGCAGATATTGACCTTGTACTGATCCTGGTTGTAGTACCATTTGAAGCAGTCCTGATCGTTCCAGGTGTTGTCTACCACTGGCCATCCGCTCTCCGGATCACTATAGTCATCGAAGTAGTAGAACGGCGGCGGCGTTGGGGTTGATGTCGGTGTTGGGGTTGGCATCTTCGCGATCACCGGCAAATAGGTGTCGAATAACGTCAGCGTCTCCAAAGCGATGTTGTCAACGAACACACCCAGATCAGTTCCCAGCGCATTGCTGCTGAAAAAGAAGCCAACCCAGAGCTGCGTCTCGCCAGCATAGCTGCTCAAATCCAATACCTTGTTTTGCCAACCGGCACTGTCACCAGTCAGGGTATCGAGCAGTGCGAAGCCGGAGCCATCGGTGGACACCAACACCTGAAGCACGTCCTGCGCGGAGTCTGTCTTGGTCCAGTAATCAAAGGACAGCCTAGCATTCGTGGTGCCAGTCAAGTCCACTGACTCGTGGATCATCGATGTGAAAGCGCTGTTGGGGTAGTCGTCAGTTCCAGGTACCAGCAGCGACCCGTCACTGCCGCCGCCTGTGGCCCAGACGCTGGTCGTCCCTTCGCTAGCTGTATAGGTTGTGGTTGCCCAGTAGTACTCACCGTTGGTTGAGCCAGTCATATCGGTAATGACCCAACCTGCCGAGATCCCCGATTCAAATGTATCGGTAATCACTGTCTGCCAGCCACCATTCGCTGCCTGGCTGCCGCTCTCAGCAGCGGCAAAGGACAACGTGCCCAGCAGAACGGAAACAAAAAGAATGCCGGCTACTGCCAGCCCGGCAATGACCGTCGTATTCGACTTCCAGTTTCGGACGCCCATTTGATTTTTCTCCATATCGCCAATTCCTCTATCGACAAAAATAATCGGGTGCTCAGCACCCGATGGGTTATTGATCTGCTCTTTACATGCAATCGGATTGAAAGCAGTTGAATTCTATCTATCAGGGTTGCCAGTGTCAAGCCACGGATCATCCAGAATCAACACAACAACTGCGGACCATCCGTGCCTTACAACGCACACCTGGCCAGCTCAAGGCCCGACCCGAACGGTGGTTTTCAGGATAATCTGATTATCCGGGATTGGCTGGCCAGCTTTCGTTTTTAACGACAACCGTTCCTGAGTGATCCAGTCGTACATGCCAATCTGGATCTGATACTCACCAGGAAGCGCATCGGCAGGAATCGAAATAGCGTAGTCATCATCGACTACCTGCCCTGGCCACCATCTATTAGGCGGATAGACGCCGCCGTAAGGCACCTTATCATGCTGACCAACCAGTGTTCCGTCTGGGGAGATCAGATGGGTGAAGACACTCCAGTAGTTTTCAGCTGGGGCATCGGCCTGCCAATAAAGGGTAAAATCTAAAGTGTCACCAGGGGCCAGCGCGCCGACAGGTAAATCATATCCTAACAAGGTCATATGATCTCCGAATGGAGAGCCGTCCTCAACCATCATGTTCAGATGGTCTTGGGCATCATAAGGGATGGCTGGGTCACGCACCCACACATCCAGCTCCTGAAAGTCACGCCGAACATTGCCCTTGTAAACAAAGTTTCGCTCCAGGAAACGATGAAAACGCGGGTAGTCCCGCAAAAACACGATGTGATTACCCGTCAGCAAGGAGCTGTCCACGATGACCAAAGCGACGTTATCGTCCAGCATCTCCTCTATGAGGATTTCACCAGTGATTTGGCCGCTGGTAATGGCGCCATGAGAAAGGGCCGCACCGCTGTATGTGGTTGCCCGTCTTGAATAAAAGGCCAGGCCGATATCGTCGCTCAGGATCACATCCGACGGCTGCGTATTTTCTTCGATGATGGTCAACAGCTGCTGGGTTTGGTTATCAAGCCAGCCGGCCCGGTCCACATTCTGCCGAATCGCCGGCATCAATATCAGGAACAGGGCGATCGCGCCCAACACCCCACCCCACTTGCGGTATTTGCCTTGAAAAGCATCAGCCAGCAGCCACGCCACCAACAGCGAAAAGGTCGGCAGCAGATACATAAAGTGACGCTGCCCGAACTGCCGTGACAAGAACAGAAATGCCAGCACCGACGGGATCTGCCATAGCCATGGCACACGGCCGTCGTTTCGGGAAAAGCCGCTCCAGGCCGAAACTAACGCCATTGACACGAAAGCAGGGTAAAAGCTGAAGTATTCCCAATATAGGGACAATTTGCTGGTGGCCACATCTCCGGCAGCCAGTTCGCTGCCTTGATTCAAGTGATGGCCAATTACCAGATCGTAAAACGCCGGCGTTATCCAAGAAAAACCGGCGAAAGCCGCGATCAAGAGGATGACAACTGGCAGAGTCAAGAACATGACGTCTTGAAACAGCACCGGAATGGTTCTTTTCCGTCTATACGCATCCCACAGCAGCCACAGTCCAATACCGCCTGCCGGCAGCAACCCGAACAGCTTGGCCAGCGTAGCCAGACTAATACAGACACCAGCCAGCAGAAGATGTTTGCGCCGATCTTTTGTCCGCCAGGTCGCGGCTACGACGGCGGCGGTGACGAAGAAGAGAAAGATTGGCTCGTTGCGAAAAATGCGAGTTTCTTTGAAGATATCCGCATGCACCAGAAACAACACCATCGCCAGGGCGCCGGCCAGGGTGCTGTGGTGCCTTCGGCCGGCGGCAAACAGCAGCAGGCCGCTTAGGAACGCCAGCAGCACACTGTAAGCACGCATCGCGAAGAGAGTGGGACCAAACAACTTCATGACGGCGAGGCCGCCGTACAGGAAGGTGGGCAGCTGGGGGGTCATAAAATCCCGGTAGGGCATCTCTCCCAGGGTCATGCGCCACACCTGATAGAGATATTCCCCTTCGTCATCGAAGATGAGCCAGCCGGTCAGGTTGTAGAAATAACCGGCTGCCAATATCAGAACCAGCGCGGGGACCAGCCAAATCGCGTATCGTTTTGCTTTACTTTCTCTCATTCCACAATCCTAACATCTGAATAATTGAAAGAGTCTACCCCAGATAACTCATCCCGTAAATGCAGTCTCTGGCCATCCTCGGTTCGATACATTCCGATGTTCAGCTGCAGACTAGTCAGGTCAGCACCATCCGGCAGCTCGATCCAGTGCCAATCGGTTATCGTTTCACCCACTTGCCAGCTTGAGGTCGGTCGAAATCCGTTTTCTGGGATTCCGTCATGCTGTCCGACCACCCCACCGGCATTGCCCAGCGCATGAACAAAGACGGCGTAATCCCGGGTCAAGGGCTCCTCAGCAACCCATGTTAGCGCCACCAATACTGCCCTGTTCCCCCCCCGAATTGCTTCAACATGCTGCAAGGTGACCCCCTGGTCAAATCCGGCTAGAAAGCCCTCATCCGCGGCAATAGGTTGCTCCGAATTGGGCAGGAAAAGGAATACATCTCTCTGATAGGGATAGGAGAATAGAGCTGCCGGCGTCCAGTGCTGCCACAAGGCGCTGCTAATGGCTGGCGAAAGCCTTTCCTCAAGGTACTTCCGGGCGACCAATACCACGGCTGTGCGCTCGTCTCCCAGCGCTCTGGTGATATCTTGATCTGAATCGGCCCCCAGCAACGAAGCAGCCAAATACGCCGGGTAATGAAAATAGAGGCTGGCAGGCGGGCGACCTGCCCAATGGTAGAATATGGGGTTGCCAAATACAACAATATTTT
>JAHEEY010000431.1 GCA_024640485.1 Chloroflexota bacterium
GGTAACCGTGATCATCACCAGCGGGATCTGATCCCGCTTTTCCGCTAGAAGCTTTTCCAGAGCAGCCAGGTCGATATTGCCCTTGAACGGCAGCACCAGATGGGGCTGGCGCCCTTCGGCGATAGGGATGTCCTTGGCGACCGCGCCACGGTACTCCACGTTTGCCCGCGTGGTATCAAAATGGGTGTTGTTGGGGACGATCTCGCCCGGCTTGAGCATCGAGCCGAAGAGGATGCGCTCCGCCGCCCGTCCCTGGTGGGTGGGAATCACATGTTTCAGGCCGGTGATCTCCTGGACCGCGGCTTCAAACTTGTAGAACGATTCAGCACCGGCATAGGATTCGTCCCCTTTCATCATGCCGGCCCATTGGGAGGATGACATCGCCCCGGTACCGGAATCAGTCAGCAGGTCGATCAGCACATCCCGGGCTTTCAACAGGAACAGATTGTGACCGGCAGCTTCGAGGGCCGTCTGCCGCTCCTCACGGGTGGTGTGCCGGATATGCTCAACCGTCTTGATACGGAAAGGCTCGATGATAGTCTTGAACTGCATGGGCGAACTCCTTAATGGGCAGCAAAATGGAGCGGCAGCTGTGCTGGTCCGGCTGCCGGAACTTGACGTGGGGCAATATTACCGCATCAGCGGTCAGGTGCAACGCAATTCAATATGGCTGACAGGGGGGTTCTTCGCGATCAGTTCTGGCTGATGGCACGCAGCCAATCGAGAAGGACAGCGCCATCTTCGCCCATAACCGCGGCAGCGGCTTCATAGAAATTGGCTAGATATGCCTTGAGGACCTCATACGGCACCTCATGGCCGCCGCCCAGGCCGCGGACCCAATCAAGCTGGCCGCTGACCGCCTCCAAATCTCCCAGGGCTAATAAGGAGTCGATATCTCTGGAGAAGTGGGTATTGGCTGTCGCGAGGTATTGTGCCGGCATGGATTTGGCAAAGCTCTGGGACCACAGGTGGGCCAGGATAAAGGGGAGCTTGCCCTTAAATTCAGCCCGGGCCTTTGGATAAGCGGCGGGTGCGGCGGGGGCTGAAGGAAGTTCAGGTTTGCCCAGCATGATCTGCTCCACGGCGGCAGGCGTATCTTCCAGCGATTCCCCCAAGAAGTGTGCCGGAATGCGGGCCCGCAAGCGGGGCACAGCGTTGAAGATCAATCCGCCGAAGGCCATGGGAATGCCCTTCCCGTTCAACATGGCTGCCATTTCCATCAACGGCGCGGCGGTGTGCAGTTGGTGGGCGGCAGAGACCACCAGATTGGGTCTGGTCGACTCCAGGGTCTCGGCCATCTCTTCCAGGGGCACGCTGGCGCCCAGAAACACGGTATCCCAGCCACGTCGGCGCAGAAGAAATGTGAGCAGCAGCAGGCCGAAAATGTGCTCCTCGCCGTCCGGGGCGCAGACCAGGATCCTGCCGGCCCGGCTTGGCTGCGGGGTGCCTTGAATCAACGCTTTGAGACGCCGAGAGGCCAGTTCAGAAGTGAAATGCTCCTGCTGTACGGTCACATTTCCTTGGTACCATCCAGCGCCGATCCGGCTCAAAGCGGGCTGAAGCAGATGCAGGCAGACTACTTCCGGAGAGTAGACACCCAGCGCCTGAGAGATGACCTGCTCGGCCCCGTACTCATCAAAATCTAGACAGAAGTTGAGCCAGGCATCGGTCAGCTCGGCCAAGGGTCCGCGATCGGCCGATCCGCTGCCGGTTGGCAGTGGATTGACCGCTACCGAGCTGTACTCGCGAACGTTCAGGGCGTCGCGCTCTTCCGCCTCCAACCGGTTCCACAGTTTGACCGCCTTGCTGATCGAAAGCCCTTCACCCTGACGGGCCAACAGCCATTTGACGATATCGATATCACGCTGTGAATAAAGCCGGTGACCGCCGGCACTTCGTTCGGGTGCCGGCACGCCGTACCGCCGTTCCCAGGCGCGCAGGGTATCCGGTTTCAAGCCGGTTTCTTTGACGATGACTTTCAGGTTGAAGCTAGGGGTGTCATTTCGTTGGTTCATTGGATCCTCACGCCTGCGCTCAATTCAGTCGAGCGATTTAATAACTCAATGACATAATCATACCCGAACAGACCCATTCCGTCAAGATTTCCTTTACAAATACTTGACAGTCTGCATATGTTTTGTTATATTATTGTCTATATTTAATCAATTATTTCGGCCGTGATGTCAACCTCATCGGCCGGCGGCAGAACAACCTTGTCTGTCCTTCATGGCGACGAGGTAGCAAGAGGGTTTCATATGGCAATGTCTAGAAGACCGATACAGTTTCTTTCCCTGATGTTCATGATTCTGACGGCAGCGGCGACCGCACCCGCCGCCTCGGCCCACCGCCCTTTGTGGAGCGGCGTCGATGGAGAGATCATCGAAATACCCGATATGTCCACATCCTTCGCCCTTTACCAGGAATTGAGCCAGCCGGGACAGGTGGACATTTATGAATTCCAGGCGGAGATGGGCGATGAGCTGTACGCCGGCATCAATATCCCCCAGATCGATGGGTTGGAGTCATACGGCGTCTCCATGGCCCTGGTAGGCCCAAACCTGCCCACCAGCGATGTCGGCCAGCTGCCCATTGAAGCGCCAGAAGGGATGGGGGCGCTGCTGTTTCCCAGCCAGCCCGGCGACGACTTTTACGAGCCGTTCACCCAGACCAGCTTTTGGGGACGGCAGAGCGCGGAAGCGATGGCCCCGGCCGCCGGCAGCTACTACCTGCTGGTATGGAACCCATCCGGAGAAACGGGTAAATATGTGGTCGATGTCGGCCGCGAAGAGGTGTTCTCCGCCGGCGATTTCCTGCGCTTTCCCATCTGGTGGGTGAAGGTCCACATCTATTTTGAACATACCGCTTTTCTGCTGACTGCCTCTGGGCTGATGTTGGCGGCCGTATTGACCCAGGTGCTGCGGCGGCGGGCCCGTCGGGCGCCTCGCCCGCGCCCGGCAGCGGGCATGTCCCCGGCATTGAATCAGCAGAAGCTGGAGCCATCGGCCCGCTAGGCAGCCATTCCCCGGCAGGGGCCGCTTCTTCACAAACAAACCGTGGCGGACATCGGCGATGTTCGCCACAACATTATAGGGTGACGAGATCAAATGTCAGTTGTAAAATTCGGATTAAAATTTCAAAAGGGAGCCAAGATGAGTCGAAGAAGCGACATCACTGCCATGTGGGGCAGCGTTATTTTCAGCGTGTTGTTCATGCTGTTGATTTGGGCCGCAGGACAGCGGCTGGAGGCCATAGAACTGCTGCCCGACACCGGGCCGTCCTGGTATTACTGGAAGCTGCCGGAGCCCAATTTTTGGACTCGGGCCACCGCCTGGGGATTTTATGCCCTGCACCAGGTGACCATGTGGGGGCTGATTTTCTACGCCCAGCAGAAGAAGACCAAATACAAGGGCGGATTGCACCGGGTGAATATCATCGCTCTGGGTGCCAACGCCTTCTTCATCCTGCTGCATTTCGTCCAAACCCATATCTGGTATGACGGCCTGGCCCAAGATGTCTCTATCTGGAGCTCGCAGGGGTCGGTGATCATCCTGCTGGTAGCGGTGCTGCTGATGGAGAACCGCCGACGGGGGATGTTCTGGGGCAAGCCGCTGCCCATATCCAAGGAGATCGTGGGATGGATACGGCGCTACCACGGCTATATCTTCGCCTGGGCCACGGTCTACACCTTCTGGTACCACCCCATGGTAGGCACCCCCACCCACCTAATCGGCTTCCTCTACATGTTCTTGATGCTGATCCAGGGCAGCCTCTTCTTCACCCGGCTGCATGTCAATCGGGTGTGGACAGTGATACAAGAGGTGGCGGTCCTGTTCCACGGTACCCTCACCGCTATGGCCCAGGGGAACGACCTGTGGCCGATGTTCTTCTTCGGCTTCGCCGGCATCTTCGTAATCACCCAGATGCACGGACTGCGGCTGCGTCCCTGGCACAAATGGACGATTCTGGGGCTCTACCTGATAGCCACCGTCTGGGCTTACCAAAGCCGCGGATTGGCCCGTTTGAACGAGATCATCCGCATCCCGTTCATAGAATACCTGGCGGTGCTGCTGCTTGCCGGCATCATCGGGGCCGGGCTGGCCCTCAGCCGGCGATT
>JAHEEY010000432.1 GCA_024640485.1 Chloroflexota bacterium
CCCCGCAGATGCCGTCATGGCATTGGCGCTCATACACCATCTGGCTATTGCCAACAACGTTCCCCTGGGGAATCTTGCCAGCTTCTTCCATGAAGCCGGCAAATGGCTGATTATCGAATTCGTGCCCAAGGGCGACTCGCAGGTTGACCGGCTGCTGGCTACTCGTGAAGATATCTTCCCCAATTATACGCTGGCGGGTTTTGAGCAAGCTTTCAGCCCCTACTTCACCATTCACGCGGCTGAGCCGATCGCGGATTCAGATCGCGTCCTTTATCTGCTGGAAAGATCCGCAGCATAGCCGGATCACAAATTCAAGCAGAAAGGAAGCGCGAGCCTGATAGCTCGCGCTTCTTGTTCTTGGCGCTAGATTGGGATTGGCTCGGGTAAACAGGATCCGGTCAGCAGTTACACCACATCCTCAAAGGATGCTTCAGTGGCGGTTCGTTCAGGGCGGCGGATGGGCAGCCTGACGTGGAAAGTGGTCCCTTTGTTCACTTCGCTCTCAAACCGTATCTCTCCGTGATGGACATTGACCAGCCACCGGGTAATCGGCAGGCCCAGCCCAGTGCCGCCGACAGTCCGAGTTGTGGAGTTGTCCACTTGTTCGAAGGCGGTAAACAACTTATCGTAATCCTCTGGGGCAATGCCGATGCCGGTATCACTGACAGACAGATAGACGTCAGCCTGCTCTCGCCACACCTTCAGCTGAATCTTCCCGACATTGGTATATTTCACCGCGTTGGAGAAGAGATTCATCAGGATCTGGCGCAGACGCACCGGATCCGCCTCGATCAGCGGCAGATTGGGCTCTACATCCAGTTCAACCGCGACTTCCTTTTCGTCCACCAGGCTGCGGAGGGCTGCCAGGGTTTGTCTGCTGGTGGCCTCCAGATCGACCATCTCAAAGGCCACGGTCATCTTGCCTGCTTCTATTTTGGCCATATCCAATATTTCATTGATGAGGGTAAGCAAGTGGTGACCGCTGCTGTAGATTGCGGTCAAATCTTCTTCCTGCTCTTTTGTAATCGGTCCATCGATACCTTTCAAGATCACACGGGAGAAGCCGATAATCGAATTGAGCGGCGTGCGTAACTCATGGGACATGTTGGCCAGGAATTGGTTCTTGAGGTTGTCCAACTGCCGCAGCTGGGCATTGCTGGCTTGAATCTCTTCAAACAGCTGAGCGTTGGCAATAGCCAGGCTGGTCTGGGTGGCGATGCTGCGTAATAACTGAACATCGTTTTCGCTGTATGCCCGCTCCTTAAAAGAATGGACGCTCAACAAACCCATCGGAACGCCTTCATGCAATAAAGGCACCCGCAGCGAAGCGTTCAGGGGCGTCTCCAGCCGGGGTATACCGGTGTACTCATCGGTGCTGATTGCCTCCGACATCATGGCTTCGCCGCCGTGCAGCAGTTGGTACAAGGTCTGTTCCGGTGACAGAATCTCGGGCATCATCGAGATTGTCTCGCCCTCACAGATGGCCAGGACCGGGTTGTAGGTATTCTTCTCGGGATCGTACAGCGCCAAGGTAAACACGGTGTTATCCAGCAGGTTCCCGATCTGCTGATACACAGACATGGCCAGACCGTCGATGTCGAGGATGCCGGTCACGCGCGATTGAATTTGGTTTAGAATGATGAGTTGGCGCGCGCGGCTCAACGCTTCATCCAATAGCTTTAGATTCTCGATCTGGATGGTCAGATGATCGACGATTGTTTGGGTGAATTTGATATTGCTCGGCGTAAACGGCCGCGCCCCTTTCAATGAATCAAGAGCGATGAAACCGATAATCTCATGCTGGCTGACAGCGGGAATCAGCAGCGATGCTTCGGCCGTGAATTGAGCCAGATACTGTTCCTTGACCTCAGTCGAAAGCGATGCATCGTCCTTTTGCAGAAGCAATGGCTGCTGGTGCTGCCAGAAATGCTCGAAGATGGCATCGCCCATCATCGGGAAGTGGATCTCATCCCGCGATTCAGTGCCTAGATATTCAGAGGCAATCAGACCATAGCCACGGTGTTGATCATAGAGGATGATGCGGCCTTGAGCAGCCCCGGTATGCTCCACAGCTTCCTTCACCACGATCTCCAATGCATCATCCCGAGACAACACCTTACTTAATGTCTGTCCGATACGGTATAGCGACTCTGTCTGCTTCAGCAGCTGTTGATTCGCCAGGATCACAGCCGTCTGATCGGCCAGGGTGAGAAAAGGCTGCAGCTCCTCCATAGTGAACGGATCTTTCTCAATGCGGTGAAGGGCCAGCGTAGCCAACCATTCATGCTCAACATGCACCGGGATCATTGCTGATGAGCGCAGCTTATTGCTCCGGTACAGCCATCGAGACAGCCGGCCCAGAGATCGATCGGTCTGCCCATCATCGATCAACATGACCTCGCTGCTTATCAGCAGATCCCCATCTTTAAATCGATCCCGAGGGAAACGCTCGAATGAGTCGAATTGAACGCCGCTCCGATTCCAGGAGACCGGGGAAATCAAGTAATCGGGCGCAGTGGTATCTACGGCGATGACATGGGCAACATCGGCCAGCTCGGACTGATGAGCAAACTGGACCAATGCTTGATAAACACCGATCTCATCAGTGGCTTCACTGATCTGCCGGCTGGCCTGATACATCCGGCTGGTCTTTTCCAGATTGGCCTGCAGCTGCGCGAATAGGCTGGCGTTGGCGATAGAAACGGCTAGCTGATCAGCTAGACTCTGGAGCACCTCGATGGTCTCCTGAACGAACGCGCCTCGTTCGCTGCTTTGAACCGTCAATGCGCCGGTGACACTCCCGCGAAGTCGCAAGGGCAGCGCCAGCTCAGAGCGTGTGTCTGGCAGCAGGTGATTGAAACTGAACGCTTCCGCGCCTGAGACATCTTGTTCGACGCCAGCCGTGCCGGTGGCGATTGCCTGGCCGATCATAGAAGCGCTGCCAACCTGATGCTGATGCCCTCGCTCAACCAATAGGCGCCCCACCTTGCCGGAGCCAGCCCTCAAGAAAGCAAGATCCAGGTTGTCATCAACAAGGAAAAGGCCGACGAAGTAGAAGTTAAAGCTGTCGCGGATCATGTCCACCACTTCCTGAATGAGCGTGTTTCTATCCAGGATAGTCGCGGCAGCCCGGGAAACCTCCACCGCCAGACTCAGCTGATTGGAGAAAGCGTTGGTAGTCTGCAGCAGATAGATGGCATTCAGCGCGTTACCCATTTCGCGCGTAACCGATTGGACAAACTCACTATCTTCTTGAGAAAGCTGAAGATCTGCCGGCAGCCCCACCTGCCCCACCGCATGACCTCCAACGCGCATGGGAATCACCTGACCACCGCGGATCGGCACGGCCCCTTCTGGATTTCGCTCAATCCACAGTCCGTTGTTGCGATAGGTGGCATTCAGCTTGGCGGCTTCTGTGCTCCAAACCCGGTCGATATATCGTCCATGAAGCACCTGCAGCTCTCTTCCGCGCTGTTTGGTTTCGGTCAACAGCAAGATATTGCGCCAGGCGAAAGCTAGATACTGAGCATACGTCTGGATCACGTTAAGGTACTCGTCACCTAGATCTTTATCGACGGCGCGACTGCCCAGCACGATTCCACCCAAGGTCTTCTTCCCGATTTTTAGAATCAGGCATATGGTCAGGGTCTCCCCCATATTGCCGGTAGGCCGTTGAAGGATCATCTCCTCATCCGACACCAGCGCCTGATTGAGCAAATCAATAATCCGGTCATCAGGTGCTAGCTCCTGATTGCCATCAGTCAAAGTGGAAGCCCGCAGCGACCAGCTGTATTCAGGCTTGTGCAGCTCATAGACCGTGGCACCGTCCAGGTCCAGCAGTTCGCAGACACCCACAACGGCCTGCTCCAGCAGTTCAGGTTCATGGACTATGTAGGACAATCTATGATTCAGTTCCCTCGCTTCTTTCCACAGCAGCTGCCGCGGCCCCTTACTCACCATCAAGTGGGACGCTTCTGTATGACCAGCGCCGGGAAGGGGATCGCTGATACGGGCCGCATCCAGCTTCTCCAGAAGCAGCAGGTGGAATCGACTAACGCTTTCAATCGCGGCCCGTTGGTTCTCCGGCGCCCATTGAATCTGAAAGCCG
>JAHEEY010000433.1 GCA_024640485.1 Chloroflexota bacterium
ATATCCTCAAGGAGTATATCGCTCAAAAGGAATTCATCTTTCCGCCGGAACCTTCCATGCGGCTGGTGGTCGATACCATCGAGTACGGCGCTCAACATCTGCCCCAATGGAATACGATTTCCATCAGCGGCTATCATATCCGGGAAGCGGGCTCAACCGCGGCTCAGGAGCTGGCTTTCACCCTGGGTGATGGGCTGGAGTATGTGCGCTGGGGGATTGAGCGCGGGCTGGATGTGGATGATTTCGCCCCTAGGCTCAGCCTCTTCTTCAATTCCCACAATGATTTCTTTGAAGAGATCGCCAAATTCAGGGCGGCCCGCCGCATCTGGGCCCGAGAGATGAAAGAGACCTTTGGCGCAAAAGACCCCCGTTCCTGGCTCTGCCGTTTCCATACCCAGACCGCTGGTGTTTCCCTGACCGCTCAGCAGCCGGAGAATAATGTGGTACGGGTGGCGATCCAGGCATTGGCCGCGGTTATCGGTGGTACCCAGAGCCTCCACACCAACAGCCTGGACGAGGCGTTGGCCCTGCCCAGTGAGCACGCCGTGACTATCGCCCTTCGCACCCAACAGATCATTGCCGAAGAAAGCGGCGTCGCCAATACCATTGACCCCTTGGCTGGCTCCTACTTCGTGGAGAATCAGACGAACAAGATTGAAGCGCAGGTGTATGATTACTGGCGACAGGTCCAGGAGCTCGGCGGCGTGCTGCCGGCAATCGAACACGGCTTCTATCAGATGGAGATATCCAACGCCGCTTACCAGTATCAGCAGGAAATCGACGCTTCACAGCGCACCATTGTCGGCGTCAACGGCTATGTCCATGCTGATGAGGAGATACGCATCCCCATTTTGCGGATGGATCCCCAAGGATATCAGCGGCAAGTATCTCGTTTGCAGAAGCTGCGCGCAGAACGAGACAACCAGCGCGTCGCCGAGACACTGTCGGCGCTGAAAGATGCCGCAGCCGGGACGGAGAACACAATGCCGTACCTTATTGAAGCTGTACGCGCCTATGCTACATTAGGCGAGATAACCGACGTGTTCCGGGAGGTATTCGGCACCTACCAGGAACCAAATTGGATATAGCCTGGCGATTATCCCGCCGCCTTTGAGATCGATTTGCCGGTCGTGCCTGTTAATCGGCCGGCAAGCTCAAGAAAGCCGCGCCTAAGCTAAATTGGAGTTGATCATGTCTGAGCAGACCAGATGGTACCAGAACGCCGTATTCTATGAGATGTATATCCGCGCCTTTTGCGATAGCAGCGGTGACGGTAACGGCGATTTTCGGGGTGCTATCAGCAAGCTGGATCATGTCAAATCGTTGGGCGTCGACTGTATATGGATCCTGCCCATGTACCCATCCCCGTTGAAGGATGATGGCTACGACGTTGCCGACTACTACGACATTCACCCTGACTACGGCAGCCTGGATGATTTCAAGGCGTTCCTCGATGCCGCTCATCAGCGAGGGCTGCGGGTGGTGATCGACCTGGTGATGAACCATACCTCTGACCAGCATCCTTGGTTTCAAGCTGCCCGCAAGGACCGGAACTCACCTTATCGCGACTACTATGTGTGGAGCGATACCGGCACGGAGTACGCCGATACCCGCATCATTTTCCTGGATGTGGAAGAGTCCAACTGGACCTATGACCCGGAAGCGGGACAATACTTCTGGCACCGTTTCTACAGCAGCCAGCCGGATCTGAACTACGACAACCCAGCGGTTCACGAAGAGATGTTGAAGGCAGTCCGTTTCTGGATGGATATGGGCATTGATGGTTTCCGCGCGGATGCCGTCCCTTATTTATATGAGCGAGAAGGGACCAATTGCGAGAATCTGCCGGAGACCCATGGGTTTCTGAAGAAAGTGCGCCGTTTGATGGATGAGCAGTACCCGGATGCAGTCGTGATCGCCGAGGCCAACCAATGGCCGGAGGATTTGCTGCCCTATTTTGGTGATGGCGACGAGTTCCATGTCTGTTTCCACTTCCCTATCATGCCCCGGCTGTACCAGGCTTTGAAGGCTGGCGACAAGACACCTATTATCGAAATCCTGGCTCGCACACCAGAGATACCAGCGGGCGCTCAGTGGATGACTTTCTTGCGCAACCATGATGAGCTGACCTTGGAGATGGTGGCCCCTGAGGTTCGGGAGTGGATGTGGCAGGAATATGCCCCCGGCCCGCGGCAGAAACAGAACCTCGGCATTCGCCGCCGGTTGACGCCGCTGCTGGATAACGACAAGCGCAAGTATCGCCTAATGAACGGGATGTTCCTGTCGCTGCCCGGCACGCCAATTGTCTATTATGGTGATGAGATTGGCATGGGGGACAATGTTTGGCTTCCCGACCGTCACGGCTGCCGTACACCTATGCATTGGACCAGCGCCAAAAACGGTGGATTCTCCACAGCTGACAAAACCTATTTCCCTGCCCATACCGATGCCGTGTATGGGTATCAGCATGTCAATGTGGCCGCCCAGGAAGGGGATGCCGATTCATATCTTTCTTTGACCCGGCGGCTGCTGTCTGCCAGACGCGCTCAGCCTGCCCTTCAAAATGGGGAGCTGGCCTGGGTAGACACTGGGAGCAAAGCTTTGCTCGCCTATACCCGGACCGCCGGTCAGGAACAGGTTTTGGTACTGATCAACTTGAGCGATCAGCCGCAAGCATTGAACGTGTCCCTTTCAGAGGAAATGATTGACCTGCTGTCTGATGGGGATCAGTCGTTCGCTGCTGCCAGCTTGGAGCCATATGCGATTCATTGGTTGAAATCGGCAGGCTGACGATTTCTGGCTCAAAAGTATCAGCGTCTGCTGCGTCCGACTGAGCATCACCTATCGCATGATATTGACATAATACGGAGCGTTCGTCAGGTATGACGGTACTCTGCTGCTCTAAACGCATCCTTATAGTACAGAAGCTGTTGGCAGCTTGCTCGATCCAAACGGCAGCTGCATGCTGATTTCTCAGTGTCATCGACGCCATCATTGATATCTCCACTGCAGAATAGTAAATCTCATCATCTCGGTTGTGCCGCTGGTGTTCAGCCCATTTTCTTAGTTGAACACGTTTCGGCCCACCTGGGCAAAAGGAGTGACTATGAACGACGCACTGTTTGTCTCATTTTCCAGCAGCCATGATCTTGATCGGGTTCCAGTGGGGGAGCAGTTCACCTGCAGCTGGAGAATCCGGAACACTGGGACCACCCCATGGGGTGCGGGCTACAGGGTGGCCCACATTCACGCCTCCACAGGAAGTCAGATGCTGGCAGTTCAGGACAGCTTCCCCTTTGCAGAGGTTGCCTCGCTGCCTACCGCCGCTCCTGGCGAGGAAGTGGAAATCAATATACCCATGACGGCGCCGGCATTGTCAGGCCGCCGCTACTTCACCGATTGGCAGCTGCAGGATCCCTCAGGCAATCTGTTTGGCGAGATTATCTGGCTGCGGCTGGTGACCGTTCCCCAGCCGGTAGCTCCCAGCAGCTTCCGGAGCAGCAACTGCCAGTTCCTGGAAGATATCAGCGTGGAAGACGGCACCCCCATGGACGGAGGCACGCCGTTCTTGAAACAATGGTTGGTTAAGAACACCGGTCAGCGCAAATGGGGTGCCGGCTACCGGTTGGTATTTGTCAGCGGCGATAGAGAAATGTGCGCCTCGGTCTCCCATCTGGTTCCTGAGGCGGAGCCCGGTGAAGAAGTCGTGATCTCCGTTGAAATGACCGCTCCCACTCCCCGGCATCAGCCATACACCAGCGGCTGGCGGCTTCATGATGACCGTAATATCCCCTTTGGGGACAAGCTGTGGGTGAAGATCTTCTCCATCCACAAGCTTGATGGCTCCGACATCACCCCATATTCTCAAAATGATCCCGCCTGGAAGCATCAGGTTGTGGGAAACGGCACTCGTACTATGGCGGAGTTCGGATGCCTGATCACCTGCTACGCGATGATGCTCTCCACGTTCAACGAACACCAGACCCCATGGGAGCTGAACAACCGTTTCCTGACCCTGCCGCCTGGGCATGGGTACAACGGTTCCGACGTGTTCTTCATTGCCCCCGCCTCGGCGTATTCCCATGTCACCTTCGTGGGTAACTTCAA
>JAHEEY010000434.1 GCA_024640485.1 Chloroflexota bacterium
CTTCGAGACCGTCGGCTGGGAACGTCCTCAATGGTACGAATCCAACCAACCTTTGATCGCCGAGTACGGTGACAGAGTCAATCACCGCGATCATGAGTGGGACGCCCGCTGGTGGTCGCCGATCACCAACGCCGAGCATCTGGCGATGCGCGACCGCGTAGCGATGGTCGACTTGACCTCCTTCGCGATTTTCGACATCTCCGGCCCTGGCGCCCTGGATTACATGCAGTATATGGCAGTCAACCAGATGGATGTCCCGGTTGGCCGGGCGGTCTACACCCCGCTGCTCAACAACCACGGCGGATTTAAGTCTGACCTGACCATCATGCGCACCGGCAAGAACGCCTTCCGGGTAGTCACCGGCGGCGGCGACGGCGGCCGCGACAAGAAATGGTTCACCGACCAACTGCCGGCAGACGGCTCGGTCCACTTCGAAGATAAGAGCACCGCGATCTGCAGCATCGGCCTGTGGGGCCCCAAGGCTCGCGAGGTCCTGGCAGCCTGCACCGACGACGACGTCTCCAACGAAGGGTTCCCCTTCGCCACGGCCAAGAACGTCACCCTGGGCTCCATCAAAGCATGGGCGCTGCGTATCTCCTACGTGGGCGAGTTGGGCTGGGAAATCTCCTGCCCGATGGAAAACGGCCTGAAGATGTGGGATATGCTGTGGGAAGCCGGCCAGGCGCACGGCGTCGTACCGGTAGGCATCGGTGTCTACGGCACCACCGGCCGTGTCGAGAAAGGGTACCGGCTGATGGGCGCTGAGCTCGACGCAGAGTACAACCCGGTGGAAGCTGGGCTGGCCCGTCCTAAGGTCAAGAACGCCGACTTCATCGGCAAGGCCGCTTATCTCAAGGCCCGCGAAGAAGGGCCGGCAGCGATCCTGTGCACCCTGACTGTTGACGACCACATGTCCAAGTCCGGCATCCGCCGCTACATGCAGGGCAAAGAGCCGATCATGACCCTCGATGGTAAAGGTATCGTCGACGCCCATGGCCGCCGCTCCTATGTCACCACCGCCGGCGCTGGCCCCACCCTGGGCAAGCACATCCTGCTGGCCTACCTGCCTCCGCAGCACGCGGTAGTGGGCACCAAGCTGCTGGTGGAATATATGATGGAACGGTACCCGGTTACTGTGGCGGTCGCCGGCAGCACCCCTCTCTTTGACCCCAAAGACGAGCGGATGAAGGCGTAAGCGGATTAAGTTGCTATAGATGAAAGACGGTGGTGTAGATGCCCTTAGGCGACATCGGCATCACCGTCTTCTTATTTGAAGGTGAATTATGGAGATAGTTGTCTGTATCAAACGGGTAGCCTCGACCGGCTCCCGCATCGTCCTGACCGAAGATGCCCAGAGCATCGAAACCCGGAATCTGGGCTTCACCATCGGCCCCCACGAAGAGTGCGCCGTGGAAGAAGCGGTACGGCTGATCGAAAAACACGGCGGCAGCAGCACCGTGCTTACTTTGGGCACCGAGGATTCTATCGAACAGCTGCGCGGTTCTATGGCAGTAGGCGCCGATCAGGCGATCCTGCTGGAGAGCGGCGGCAGTGAATGGGACCCGATGGCCAGCGCCAGCGCCATTGTCGAAGCGGTCCAGTCCCGCCAGGCAGCCGGCAGCAGCTTCGATATGCTGTTCTTCGGCAACGAAGCGGCTGACAGCGGCGACTACCAGGTGGGTATTCGGGTGGCCCATGCCCTGGGAGTGCCCTGCGTGACCGGGATCAAATCATTAGAGGTCGAAGACGGCGTCGCCCTCGCCAAGCGCGAAGCTGACGGCGGCTGGGAGCTGTTCAAAGTAGCGCTGCCGGCTGTTTTCACTATCAAGGAAGGGATCAACCTGCCCCGCTATCCCTCACTGCCGGGCAGAATCCGGGCCAAGAAGAAGCCGATCGAGCAGCTGCAGCCGGCCCACAATCCCGGCGGCCCCACCAAGATTAAATTGATGAACATTGAAGAGCAGGCCAGCAACGTGGAAATCCTGGGCAAAGGCACGGAAGCGATCGCCAAGGTGCTGGAGATCTTGAAAGGTATCGGGGGTGCGGCATGATTTTAGCAATCATTGACCAGGTAGGCGGCGAGATGAACAGCAGCTCGCTGGAGATGTTAACTGTGGCTCGGAAGCTGGCTTCGCAGATGGGGGTGGCTTTGGAAGCGGCCTTGATCGGCGAAAGCGGACGGCCGTTGGCGGCCGAATTGGGCGCCTACGGCGTCAGCAAGGCACACTTGCTGCTGGCTGAGGGGTTGGACAACGTCGCCCCAGACGCCTGGGCCTCGGCCCTTTCCCAGCTGACCGGCGCCAGCGGCGCCTCGGTACTGATGGGTGTGGGCAGTGAGCGGGGCAACGAGCTGATGGCCCGGCTGGCGGCGAAGTTGAACCTGCCCATGGCAGCCAACTGCACCGAGATCGAAGCTGGCGACAGCTTCCAGGTGACCCGCTTCCGCTGGGGCGGCAGCCTGCTGGAGCAGGCGGATTTGTCCGGCGAGATAAAGCTGCTGACCGTGGCACCCCATGTCATAGAAGCAGAAGCGGCTGCCGATGGCTCCGACGCTGCCGTGGCAGAGATGGGCGTTGAAATCGGCGCGGATGATTTCCGGGTTCAGGTGGCGGAACACATCAGTTCCGACCGCGAAGGGGTCTCCCTGGGCAGCGCCCGCATCGTCGTTGGCGGCGGGCGGGGGCTGGGCAGCGCCGACGGCTTTGCCATGCTGGACGAATTGGCCGGACTGTTGGGCGCCGCGGTAGGCAGCTCGCGGGCAGCCACTAATCTGGGCTGGCGGGCCCACGCTGACCAGATCGGCCAGACCGGCACTCGCATCGCCCCGGACCTGTATATCGCCTGCGGCATCAGCGGCGCTATCCAGCATATGGTCGGCTGCAAGGGATCGAAGGCGATCCTGGCGATCAACACCGACCCCGACGCCTCGATCATGGGCAAGTCGGACTACGCCGTCATCGGCGATGTCCATGAGGTGATTCCGGCGCTGATTGAAGCGCTGAAAAACCAGTAACGTGTAACCGACGGGCTGGCATTCATCTTGGGTGCCAGCCTATTTTTTTCTCTTGACAGCGAGGTCATCATGATTGGCGGAGCACACGGAAACATCCTGCACGTTGATTTGAGTTCTGAAGAGATTTGGGTTGAACAGCCACCGGAGCAGTTTTACCAGCTGTTGGTCGGCGGTCGAGCCATGGCGGCGTTCTTCTTGTTAAGAGATCTGCCGGCGGGCGCCGATGCGCTGGGGCCGGAAAACCTGCTGATCTTCGCCCCTGGCTTGATGCAGGGGACCAACCTGCCTGGCTCCGGGCGGCATGGGGTGGCGGGCAAATCGCCGCTCACTGGGGCCATTGCCAGCTCGGAAGCGGGCGGCTGGTGGGGGCACGAGTTCAAGCGTACCGGCTTTGATGCCCTGGTCATCCGGGGGCAGGCGAAGAAACCTGTCTATTTGTGGATCAAAGATGGGCAGGCGGAGATCCGCGACGCCGGCCATTTGTGGGGACAGCTGACCGCGCCGGTGCAGAAGGCGATCCGCGAAGAGCTGGGCGACGACAAAGTGCGGGTAGCCCAAATCGGCCCTGGCGGCGAGAACCAGGTGCTCTACGCCGCGGTGATGCACGATGTCAACCGGGCCGCCGGACGGAACGGGCTGGGGGCGCTGATGGGCTCCAAGAATCTGAAGGCGGTGGCGGTGCGGGGGCAGATGAACGTGCCGGTGAAGGACCGCAAACAGGTGACCGGCGTGGCCAAATGGCTGGGAGCCAACTACAAGACCCTGGCGGCCTGGGCGGCTGAAGGGATCGGCCGGGGCACCCAGGACTCTTTGATGTATTGGGGGTATATGGGCGGCCTGCCCACCCTGAACTTCGGAAAGGCGGAATTTGAGAACCGAGAGCTGCTCAGCGGCGAACGGAACTACGAGATGTTCCTCAAGAGCCGGGACACCTGCCAGGCGTGCCCAATCAACTGCAAACAGGTATTTGAAAACGAAAGCGACAACCCGTACCAGAAGCTGGACCCGGAGTACGGCGGCCCGGAATATGAAGCGATGGGCGCCTTGGGCTCCAGCTGCGGGGTGGAAGACAACCTGGCGGTGAGCAA
>JAHEEY010000061.1 GCA_024640485.1 Chloroflexota bacterium
TTCAGCGGGCAGGTCTGCCAGGGTCAGGGCGGCTTCAGCGGCAACGGTGCCGTCGGGCAAGGTGATCTGGCCCTCTGCCCTCCCTAGACGGCCGCGCAGTTTGATGATCCGTCCGGTCACTTTCAGCGGCGTTTCCGTAGGCACAGGATGCCGGTACTTGACTTCAAGTTTCACCGACATCATGAAGTGATGATGATCTTTGATCATCGCGACTCTGCCAACCACTTCGTCTAGCATCGACGCGACAATGCCGCCATGTACGATGCCGGGATAACTCTGGTATACATCTGAGACGGTGTAATCAGAGAAGACTTCGTCTTCGCCGTTATCGTAAAAACGCATATAAAGGCCGCGGGGGTTATTGCGTCCGCAAATAAAGCAGTAATTAGAATTGGGTTGGCGATTTGGCATACCACCTTCTTTGTATGATTTGCAAATGGGAGTGCGCGTTCACGCGATTGGATGCACTAAAACCGGCTGTCCTCATCCGACGCTTGGGTGGCGGCTGCGACGTCTTGAGATGCTTGGGTATGCCTGCTGGTGGGTATGGAACCACTACTGCAAGCAGTTCAGTTCGGGTCAGCTTGTGTCGGC
Organism: Chloroflexota bacterium; assembly: GCA_024640485.1. GTDB lineage: Bacteria > Chloroflexota > Anaerolineae > Promineifilales > Promineifilaceae > JAHEEY01. Next base: position 595 of record JAHEEY010000061.1, read on the forward strand.
AATCGGCATGAACTCCGCTGCCTTTACCGGACACTCTGAATGTATTGCCAACGTCAGGCGATCTGCCCGGCGTTTACCAGTCCAATACGGGCAGCCATGCGTTTGCACCCTTGAGCGGGTGCCCGGCCGATCTTGCCGACTTTTCCAGCATCGCGGATCGGCGAATCGGAGCCCCCTGTTCCGCCGATCCGCGATGCTGGTTGCTCGCCCGTTTCTATCTAGCTGCTGTAGCCATCGCTGAAAATGTCGATCATCAGCTTGGGATCGCCAAGGGGGTACAGGATGGGGCAGGTAGCGCCATTATCGATGTATTCCCGTACTTTGGCTTTCACCTCTTCCGGCGAGCCGCTGGCGGTACACATCTGGACCACATCATCGGGAACCAGGTGCATCGCCGCCTCGATTTCCTCTTCAGTGGCCGGCCAGGTTAGTACCTGGTGGATTTCGTCCAGCAGATCCTGGCTGACACCGCTGGCTTTCATCAGGTGAGGCTGCTGGCCCAAATATTGGGTCATCATCTTGCGGGCTTTGTCCAACGCCTGCTTACGGTCGTGGTCGACAGAGCAGATGACCAGCTGCGGCCGGTCGATATCGTCGATGGAGCGGCCGGATTTCTTGGCGCCGCGCTCCAGCGCGTCCATTGCCTCCAGGTTATAGCTGGGATGGACCAGGTAGTTGAGGCAGGCGCCGTCAGCCATTTCCCCAGTCATTTCCATCATCTTCATGCCGGTAGCACCGATGTAGATCGGTATGTTCCGGGGTTCTGTGCGACCGTGCACGACATCCAACATGATGTCATCGACGTAATGGAATTCCCCTTTGAAGGTGACCCGCTCCATGTTCCACAGCTTGCGCAGGACTTCAATCGTTTCCTTCATGGCGCTCAACGGTTTGCGCCGATTAATGCCTACTTTGCTGGCAAGGGGATCCCACCAGGCGCCGATCCCGCAGATGATGCGATCTTGGGCCAGATCGTCCAGGGTTAGAAATGTAGCGGCAAGAAGTCCGATATTGCGGGTCCAGTTGTTGGTGACGCCGCTGGCGACCTTGATCTTGGTGGTAGTAGCAGCGAAGGCGGCCATAGGCACAATCGCATCCCTTACCAGGCGGCTTTCTGCCTGCCAGACGGCTTCGAACCCTTTGGATTCGGCATATTGAACCAGTTCAATTCCTTCCTGCAGCGAATGGGCATCCTGCAAATATAAGGCAACACGATCTTTCGACATAGACAACTCCTTTTCAAGATGAAGTGCAAACTTCTAAATTGACTTGATGACTGATTTCAGTGAAGGTTGTCCTGGTGTCTGGTATGGATCTTGAACCAGGAAACCTAATCGCCTACTCCCACTTGGACCGTGGGGCAGCATACTCAATTTGCTTTAGGCCGAGGCTAGTAGCCGGTTTCTCTGGCGGTTATCTTTGCCAAGGGCTCCGGCTGCCGCGAATCCCGGGATGGTTCCGACGGCATAGATACTGTTGATGATAACAGATTGTTCCCTAAATGTTGATATTCGCGCCAATCTTCTTCGGTATCCAAATCAAATTCCAGCCGGAGGGCATGGATCAGATGAAGGGAGCCGCCCAGCCGCGCCGCCTCGTTTTGGTGACGATGAAAGCTCTGCATGCCGTATTGAAAATTAAACTGTGTCGGCAGCTGGACCAGTAGAGCGTTCGTCCCTTCCTGCTTTGCGTCGGTGCAAATGGCACCGGCGAACTGTCTGACTGGCGCGGCTGCCTGTCTTGCCCTGTACCCCTGGATCAGCTTCTCGATATCTTCCAGCTGCATAAATGGTAGATCTGCCGGCAGGATCAAGGCGGCGCCGGCATGATTGACGGAGGCTTCCTGAACAGCGCGGCTTACCGCCTGATTCAAACCGCAGGGCACTCCTTCATCCAAAGCGAGGGCATGGTGTTCTCGCGCGGCATCCAGGACAGCAGCGTCACTGCTGATCACCAGTATCTGGTCGATTTCGTCCACCTGTCTGAGCGTTGCTAAGGTGTGGTGCAAGAACTGCCAGATTAAGGCCGCCCGCTGCTCCACTGTTAGAACGCCAGCCAGCCTGGATTTCCCTTCATAGAGTGACTTAACTGGGATAATTGCCCAAATAGATGGTGTCGCTTGATTCACTGATTACCCGTCATCTTGCTTTAACTATTGGCCAGCTCTGAGGCAAACGCCAGCACATCTTTGGCCAGTCGGACGCGGTCAGCTTGATCTCGCATCCAGCTGTCGACCGCCAGATGGGCGACATCCAGCCCTTCCAACGTGCCCGCGTCTTCCTGATCGTAGACAAAGCCATCGATCAGGTCGCCGAAGTAGTCAGCCACAGCGGCTGCGGTGACCGGCATGCCCTTTTCCGCCATCATCTTGGCTGCCGGCCCTTTGACAGCCTGGCCGCCAATGATGGGGCTGACGGCCACCACCGCCATCGGTAAATCCATGATCATTGATTTGATGGGGTAAACATTCAGAATTGGATCGATGCTGACAAAGGGATTGGACGGCGCAATCAGTACCAGGTCTGCCTTTTGCAGGGCTGACATGACCGCAGGAGAGGCCTTGATATCTTCGGGGAAATGAATCTTGTCGGCTGCCGGCTGCCAGCGCTCCTTGACGAACCACTCTTGAAATGGGCGTATTCCGTCGCCGCTCTCAATGGTTGTCGGTGCCGGCTGGTCGCTCATAGGGAGGATAGAAACCGGAATGTCGAAGCCTCGGCACAACTGCCGGGTGACAGCGGTCAATGTTCTGCCTTCACCCAGCAAGTGGCTGCGCACCAGGTGGGTGGCCAGGTCCAGGTCTCCCAGTTTGAACCAGTCCGGGCCGCCGAGACGGCTAGCCTCGCTGATGGTGCGCCACGATTCATTCTGCCGTCCCCAGCCAGTTTCATCGTTGTTCACGCCGGCCAGCATGTACATCACCGTGTCTAGATCGGGGCATATCTTTAAGCCCAGATGCTGGAAATCATCACCGGTGTTGACCACGACGGTCAATCTTTCGGACGGCAGAATCTGGGCCAGGCCATCGGCCAGCTTGGCGCCGCCGACGCCGCCGGCAAGCAGCACCACGTTGTATTGATCGGAATTAACGCTCTCTTGATTAGTTGACATAAAACAACACTGCGCTAGCGCCAACCGTGTTGGCGGATTTCATGTGCGGGTATCCCGCGCTTAGTTGATCAAATAGCTGGCAGCGGTTTCCGCCATGATAGCCATGCCGTTTACCATCGCGCGTTCATCTATGTCAAAGCTGGGATGGTGGTGGGGGCGGGTCAATCCCTTTTCTTCATTGCTGCTGCCGATGAAGAAATAGCAGCCAGGGATTTCATCCAGAATGAAGCCCATATCCTCAGAAGCCATGGTGCGGTGGTCCAGGATGTTCTCAGCGCCGACCATTTTTGCGGCCGCTTCCTTGACCAGGAGGGTTGGCGCTGCCGCGTTTCTGACTTCCTGGACGATGGCGACTGTTTCCATAGTGGCGGTGCAGTTGAATGCCTTGGCCATCTCTGTGGCCATCTCCAGGATGCGCCGGTATATTTTTCGGTGCAGCGCTTCGTTGTAGCTTCTCACAGTGCCTTTCAGTTCTGCTTTGTCTGGGATGACATTGAAGGTTGTCCCCGCGGAAAATTGGCCGATGGAGACCACCACACTGTCCTGCGGGTTGATGTTGCGGCTGACGATGCTCTGCAGCGCCGCCACGATATGGGCGGCAGCCAGAATTGGGTCTGTAGCTAGATGAGGCGCGGCCCCATGCCCGCCCTGGCCCTGGATAGTCAGAGTGAAGACGCTGGAAGAAGCCATGCAGGGCCCTTCTACCACCCTGACTTGGCCCAGCGGGGTGGGGTTCCAGACATGCATGGCGAAGGCGACATCAGGCTTTGGGTTTGCCAGCACGCCGTCGGCGATCATCGCGAAAGCGCCGCCCAGCCCTTCTTCAGCCGGCTGGAAGACGAATTTGAGCCTGCCGGCTAGCTGGCTTTGATACTTAGTCATCATCTTAGCCAGGCTCAGCCCCATAGCGGTATGGGCATCATGGCCGCAGGCATGCATGACCCCGCTATTCTGCGAAACGTAAGGGGCATTGGATTCTTCTTGAATCGGCAGCGCGTCCATGTCAAAGCGGAGCAGCACTGTGGGGCCCTCTTTGGCTCCTTCAAGCAAACCGACCACCCCAGTTTGTCCGACGCCCCGTTGGACTTCCATGCCCAACTGCATCAGCGCATCCGCCACAATGGCGGCTGTGCGTGTTTCATTGAAGCCCAGTTCCGGGTGGCGGTGGAAATCACGTCGCATGAGAACTGTTTCCTCAAAAAGCAGTTCAGCTTCGTGTTTGAAGTCAGGTCTAGTCATTAAGATACCAGGTCACTTTCAGAGGCCATGCTTCTTTCAGGTGCATAGCCTATTTGTATGAACGAAACGGCGCTCTCCTTTGCCGACGACGGCGGCAATGGAGCCCGAAAACTGATTCGCAACGAATGTAAGCGGCTGGGATTATAGCAGACTTGGGCCGCATTTCCCTTTTACGCTCATTTCACAGGAGATTTACGCATTCTTCATGCACCTTTATGACAACTTACTTTATGCTGTTCTGGTGCGGTTAGGAGACTTACGATCTCGGCAGCAAAGAGAAACGGAGAGGAAGATGCCCTGATCAGAGTCTCAGGCTGGAATTACGACTGCTTGCGTCAACGATAGTGCGTGCAGAGTCGCCAACGAGATTGCAGGGCGCCTGGACTGATTGCGGCGGGTTGAAGATCTTTCGATAGATGGATCGCCGACGTTCACTGCCATCCGATCAGGAGAAAACGCGTCCGTCTCTGCCCGAGGAAGCTGTCTTGATTCTCGACGATACCTATTTCAGCCGCTGCCGCCAATTCACCCGGCAGTTCCGGAGGGTAATTCAATGTTCATTCCTTCAAGTACCTTCGCCTTTGTCATGATAGCTGTTTACATTTTGGGCATAGTAACCACACCAATCCTGTTCTACATCATTGTAAACGCGCCGGCCAAAATGCATGCAGCGGCAAAGAGGATCCGGGATACGGAGTGAGATCAGCAGCTGCGGCAGTGGGCGGCAGCTTGCGGGAAGGAGAGCGGGATGGGGATTGGCGTTGGCGACAATCCCATCCTATTCCCTAGTAATCAAGCGGCTGGCAGCTGGAGCCGCATCAGCTGTTGGATCCCTTCCGCGGAAAGATCCAGCAGTTTCTCAAGCTCGGCCCGTGAAAAGGGGGCTTTCTCGCCGGTTCCCTGAACTTCTACCAGCTCTTCTCCCGATGCCATCACCACGTTCAAATCGACCTCAGCGGCAGCATCTTCACCGTACGCCAGATCCAACAGCGCTTCTCCGTTGACAATGCCCACGCTGATGGCAGCTATTTGCCTTTTCAGAACCGCTGCCGGCAGCACGCCGCCTTCAATAAGAGGCTGAAGCGCCAGTTTGACCGCCACCCAGCCGCCGCAGATAGCTGCGGTCCTGGTGCCGCCGTCGGCCTGCAGGACATCACAGTCGACGATTAGTTGGCGAGGGCCCAGCAGGGACAGATCGACGGCCATCCGCAGGCTGCGGCCGATAAGGCGGGAGATCTCCTGCGTGCGCCCCTTGGGCCAGCGTTGTTCCCGGTTGACCCGGGAATGGGTGCTGCGGGGAAGCATGGCGTATTCCGCGGTCAGCCAGCCGCGGGGCGGTTCGGCGTTCCGCAGCCAGGGCGGTAGATTTTCATCGATGGTGACGTTGCACAACACATGGGTATTGCCGAATTTGACCAGTACAGAACCTTCCGCCCATTGGCTGAAGTTGGGCTGGAATTCGATAGATCTCAGTTGGCCGGCGCTGCGGCCGTCTTCGCGCGTCATAGATACATTCCTCCTTGGGCTGGTGAGTCGTCGTCATGATCATGGTGTTGGTGGCGATGGGGTCTTCCTGAGTTTAGTGTATAGCATCTACCCCCTATGACAAAACCGTGGCGTCTTCCTCTGCAGCTGATGACCTACTGCGGCGTGATGCCGCTGACCAGAGGATGGCATTGTTGCAAAAACAGCTCAAATCGACTAAAGTGATTCTGTAACCACTTTGTCATACAAGAGGGAACTAATGTCGAAATTTGACGAGATTTGCCAACTGTATCAGAGAGCTCGTAAAGAATTCAACGTTTACGAAGAAACCTGCCGTCATTTCGCCAAAGAACTCATCGATGACATGATCGATTATTTCGGGTGGCCCCGTTCACAGGAGATTACCTTTCTCCAACTGGGAGAGGAAATCAATCCCAACAACCGGTTTTATGCCCTGGCTGGGGCCATGAAGATGGATGATGAATCATTCTGGCATTTTGGGGTTGAGCTTACTGTGGAGGAGCCCGGCGGTGCCTTCCCCCTCTCGTTCTTGATGAGTTTCTTTATCAAAAAGATCGGGCCTCACTTCATCGTCAAATTGGGACCCAAGGGTAATGAAATTAAGATTCATCAAGATCGGCGCGGCGAATTGGGGCCGTTCTACGATGCCGTCTTTGTGCAGATCGCGGAATTCTTTCTGAAGGATTATCTGGATGCGGTTACCAAAGAGGAAAAGAAGCCAGGCTTTATCATGCTCTCAAAACTGCCCGAACACCCGTAACGACTGCAGCCTGATTTTCGGCCGCATTCATTTGTCTGATATCCCCTCAGGGCAGTTGGTTCAACATCGTGCAGATCACCAGCTTTCAAAATAAACGAATCAAGAATCTCGTTAAGCTCCGGCAGCGCCGCCACCGCGAAAACCAGCAGTTGACGGTGGTTGAAGGGCTGCGTGAGGCTGCCCTGGCACTGGAGAGACAGATCGTGCCTACGGAAGCGTACTTCTGTCCCACGCTGGCCAGTGACGACGACCAGACGGTCTTGTACGCCGCCTTGGAAGCGTTGGAGTCCCAAGGTCGTACCGAGTGCTTTGAGGTGACTGCGGAGATATACGCCAAGATCGCCTATCGCGGTGAGAGCGGCGGGCTGCTGTTGGTGGTGCCTTATTTCCATCGCCCTTTAGGCGCCTTGCCGTTAGGCGAACCGGCGTTCCTGGCGGTGATTGAAAATGTGGAGAAACCGGGCAATCTGGGCGCCATCTTGCGCACCGCCGATGCCGCCGGCGTGGATGGGGTCATTGTCTGCACTGATGTTCCCGGCGCCGGCACTGATCTGCACAATCCCAATGTCATCCGGGCCAGCCTGGGGGCGCTGTTTACGGTGCCGGTCGCCGTTGGCAGCAGCGCCGAGGTGATTAATTGGCTGCGCGGCAAGGGGATACGGATGGTGGCAGCGACCCCAGCTGCCGATACCCTGTATACCAATGTAGATATGACCAGCTCAGTTGCCCTGGTTATGGGCAGCGAATCCGACGGGTTGACCGGCACCTGGCTCTCCGCTGCCGATGAGCGGGCCCTGATCCCGATGCAAGGGAATGTTGACAGCCTCAATCTGGCAGTTTCTACCGCGCTGCTGCTCTATGAATGCGTACGGCAGCGAGGCGGCTAGTCGCAGAACACGATCCGCTTTACCGCCACCCACATGATTGATTAGAAAGCGTGCCGCTAAATCACCTGCCGCGTCGCTTGCCTGGTGTTCGATTTCCTGAGCAGTCCCGCGATGACGACAGCGGTTAGGTGATTGGCGCAAATGTGGGATAATAGTGCTTGGTGATTTCTGTTTGGTTCACAATGTCTGGGAGACCGCAGAAATCGGTAGAGAAATTGACGAAATAGGAGATGTTTAGTATGTCCAGAAAACTGGTTAAAGTAGCAGTAACAGGAGCTGCCGGTCAGATCGGCTACTCCCTTTTGCCTCGCCTTGCCTCTGGCGAGGTGTTTGGCCCGGATACCAAGGTTGTTTTACAACTGCTTGAGATCACCCCGGCACTGCCGGCGCTGCGAGGGGTTGTGATGGAATTGAACGATTGCGCCTTCCCGCTATTGGCAGGTGTGGTCGTCACTGATGATCCAGAAGTCGCCTTTGACGGCGCCAACTGGGCGATGCTGGTCGGGTCCAAGCCCCGCGGCAAAGGGATGGAGCGGGGCGATTTGATTCGCGAAAACGGCCCCATTTTTGTGGGCCAGGGCAAGGCGATCGCCGCCAAGGCAGCTGATGATATCCGCGTCGTGGTTGTCGGCAATCCTGCCAACACCAACTGCCTAATCGCCATGAACAACGCCAAAAGCATTCCTGCGGAGCGATTTGGCGCCCTCACTAGACTGGATCAGAACCGCGCCTATTCACAGCTGGCAGAAAAAGCCGGTGTCGCCGTGACCGAGATCAGCAACGTCACTATCTGGGGCAACCACAGCGCCACCCAATATCCGGATGCTGAGAATGCCAAGATCAACGGCAAACCAGTGCCTGAGGTGATCACCGATGGTGAGTGGCTCAAGAATGAGTTCATCACCACGGTTCAGAAGCGCGGCGCCGCCATTATCGCCGCCCGCGGCCTTTCCTCGGCAGCCTCGGCTGCCAATGCCGCCCTCGACCATGTCAAGAGCTTCGAGAACAAAACCCCAGAGGGTGATTGGTTCTCTGCCGCGGTGCCTTCAGACGGCAGCTACGGTATTGATAAAGGGCTGGTGTTCTCCTTCCCCATTCGCAGCGATGGCAAAGGCGGCTACAGCATCGTTCAGGATCTGCCATTGAGTGATTTCGCCAAAGGCAAGATCGCGGCGACGCTGGAAGAACTGCGTTCAGAGAAAGAAGTCGTCATCGGCCTGCTTTAATTGGGGTCGGATGGGTCTAAAAGCGCAACTCAAAAAGGGCACAGTCAAATGTGCCCTTTTTTTCTACCCACAGCTGGATTCACAACATATAATTACGGTATGAGCAAGATAACGGACGAGAAGAAGCGATGGGAAGCGGAGACTGTCGAGCCGGTTGTGGCGCGGTTTCCAGAACGCAGCCAACAATTTGAGACAAGCTCGGGCGTTCCGGTAGACCGGCTGTACACGCCGGCGGTTACTGACAGGGATTACATTGAGAATTTGGGGTTCCCTGGGGAATATCCTTTCACCAGAGGCGTGCAGCCGACGATGTATCGCGGACGTTTCTGGACAATGCGGCAGTATGCTGGATTTGGCTCTGCCGCCGAATCAAACGAGCGGTATAAATTCTTGCTGAGCCAGGGACAGACAGGGTTGTCGGTCGCCTTTGATTTGCCGACACAAATCGGTTATGACTCCGACGATCCCATGGCATTGGGAGAAGTAGGCAAAGTGGGTGTCAGCATTCCCACCCTGGCGGACATGGCCGTTCTGCTCGACGGCATCCCGCTGGATCGGGTCAGCATCAGCATGACCATCAACGCCCCAGCCGCTATCCTGCTGGCGATGGTGATTGCCGTGGGCAAGCGGCAGGGCGTGCCTATGAAGTCGCTGCGTGGGACCATTCAGAACGATATTCTCAAGGAGTATATCGCCCGAGGAACCTACATATTCCCGCCGCGGCCCTCCATGAGGTTGATCACTGACATCTTTGACTTCTGCGGCAGAGAAGTACCCAGCTGGAATACCATTTCAGTCTCTGGCTACCATATTCGCGAGGCGGGCAGTACCGCCGCCCAGGAGATCGCCTTCACCTTGTCTGACGGGATCGCCTACGTCGAAGCGGCTATCAAAGCCGGACAGGATGTCGATCGTTTCGCCGATCAGATCTCTTTCTTCTTCAATGCCCACAATAATTTCATGGAAGAGATCGCTAAGTTCCGGGCGGCACGGCGATTGTGGGCCAAGATTATGCGGGAGCGGTTCAAGGCGAAGGATCCCAAGAGCTGGCGCATGCGCTTCCACACCCAGACAGCCGGCAGTACGTTGACGGCACAACAGCCAGAGAACAACGTGACCCGGGTCGCCCTGCAGGCCTTGGCGGCGGTTATGGGCGGTACCCAGAGCCTCCACACCAACGGCCGGGATGAGGCCTTGGCGCTGCCTACCCAGGAATCGGCTCAAATCGCCTTGCGTACCCAACAGATCATCGCTCACGAGAGCGGCGTCAGTGACACCATCGATCCCTTGGCAGGCTCATATTATCTGGAACATCTAACCGATGTCCTGGAGCAGCAGGCGGTTGAGTACATCGACCAGATCGATCAGATGGGCGGCATGCTGGCAGCTATTGAGGCAGGCTATGTTCAAGGTGAGATTCAAGATGCCGCCTACCAGTTCCAGCAGGAGTTGGAGCAGAAGAAGAAGATCGTGGTTGGGGTCAACCGGTTCACTCAGGAAGAGGATCTGCGCATCGATACGCTGAAGCTGGACCCTGCGATTGAAGCGTCGCAGCGTGAACGGCTGGCGGCATTGAGAGCGAAGCGGGATAACAGCAAAGTCGCCGAGCTGAGGGGGCAGCTGGCGGCAGCTGCCGCTGCTGATGACAATCTGATGCCGTTGTTCATCAACTGTGTGGAGCAGGATGTTACCCTGGGTGAAATCTGCCATACATTGCGGGATGTTTGGGGTGAATACAAGCCCAGCTTTGACCTTTGATGTGGGCACTGAATCCTGCAATGGATAGGAGTTGCGTATGATCAAGAAGATCAGTCATATTGCCATGGTGGTCCCCGATCTCAAGCAGGCGACCAGTTTTTGGGTGGAAGCGTTGGGCTTAACATTGGGCCACATCGAACCAGTCCCTGAGCAGGCGGTTGACATCGCTTTTCTGCCGGTAGGCGAGAGCGAAATTGAACTGCTGGAACCAGTAGATGAGGTCAGCGGCGTGGCCCGCTACCTCAGCAAGAACGGACCAGGAATGCACCATATCTGTTTTGAAGTTGAGGATATGGAAGCAGTGCTGGAGCGGCTGAAAGCTGCCGATGTGCCGCTGATCGATGAGAAACCCACCATCGGCTCTGGCGGTAAGAAGATCGCCTTTGTCCATCCCAAGGGCACCGGCGGGGTGTTGGTGGAGCTCTACGAACTGCCCCCGGCAGAGTCGCAGGAGACGAGATTGGCATCGGTGCGCCAACGGTTAAGTCAGAAAGGGCACGTCTATTCGGCCGGCTTGCAGGCTCTTTGGTCCGGTTTTCGCCAGGGAAACAGTGAGGCTGAGTAATGCTGCGGGGGGAAGCAGCGTAGGCCAATTTTAACGCTTCGTGTATATTAATCAGCCTCACAATCTGCTATAATGAGTTTACAGGACTATCGAATACGCTGAGCGGTGCGTTGTGAGTCAAACTATTTGACAGTCGTTTGATTTACTTGGATTGTACACGGAAGTTTACACCAGTAGTCAAAATTCAGTAGATGTGGATGTACTCCACAATGTCGCACAGCCCGATAGTTCTCCACCTTATTTTGCGAAGAGTAACGTTCTTTTGGTAGGTGACGTTGCTTTAGAGGCGATTCGAACGCTCCTCTTGATGGTTCGTTTGCCAAGGTGGTCACTGCTTATGCTTAGAACTGTTGTTTTAGACATTTGAGTCGTATTAGTTGGTTATGCTGGAGATTGGAATCGATTCCAATCTCCAGTTTTTGATCCGGCTATCAGGGCAGAAAAGAGAGCTCTTCTTCCACGATCTTGACTATCAGATCATCCAGAGATGAAACGGAATAGTCAGACACGTCAAAGTCTGTCTCGGTTCCAGAACTGCCCGGCCCGGCAGCGCCGTATGTTAAGAAGATAAAGCGCCCTCCGGTGGCCTGAGCAAGCTGGCGAAAGATATATTCACCCTGGGAATCCAAACCGCTGCTGGCGATCGGGTATATCTTGATGCCTCGGGAGGCGGCCTGGAGCATTTCCACGCCGTAATGATTTTCCTGGCCGTAATCCAGATGGGGTGGGGCGTCTGATACCAGGAAAATCAGACTGACCGTCTCTTCAACCCGCCATTCTGGACCATGGATCGCTTGCGACAGCGCTTCATTCAAATCTTCCGGATAATCTCCGCCGCCATCGGCGTAGACACGTGAAAGCTGGCCCGCAAACTGGGATACTTCGGGGGTGAATTCGGTGACGTTAGTCAGAAATTCATCATCCCGATCACGGTAGGTGACCATGCCGAATCGAACGTCGGGTTGTGAAGGCAGGGCGTCTATCTGGGTTGAAATCGCGAAGATGTTATCCTTGAGCTGGGCAATCTCATCGGCCATGCTGCCGGTAGCATCGATCAAGAAGAGGATGTCCAGTTTGGCGAAGGCAGATGGGGGAGCTGCTCCAGGAAGTGTGACAAACCATTCCCGCTGCGATCCACCGGCTGGGATTGAAATAGTCTCAGTCTGCTCATTGGCGCTGATATTCACGGTGTAGGTGTCAGCGGAAATCGGGGATGTCCTGGGAAAGAAGTAGGCCCGTCCGTCACTGTGGGTTCGCAGTACGGATACCTCCTGTCCATTCGCCTCTATGCCGATGCGGGCGCCCAATACTGGGTTTCCCTGGCTGTCTTTGACCCAGATTTGGTGACGTTCGCTGACATCGACCTTGATGACAGCAGCGCCGCTGTATGCCTGCAGATATTGGAAGTACTCATCCCAATCGGCATTGTCGTCGACGTCGCCCGCGGTCAGCCGGCTGTTTTGATCTAGTGTCAGCGCTGACGCCAGCTCAACGCCTTCTCTGGAGCCTTCCTCCATCGCCGGCGCCTCTATACCGCCTGCAGTATCAGCCGCCGGTATACTTTCTATCTCTTCAAGCGGCTCCTCTTCAGTGACTACCGAAAATCCTGCCACTGCCTCGGTCACCTCCGCCATTGAGCCATCTTCGATGGTGGGCACCTCTGATGCCGCCAACTCGTCGATCCCAACCGGGCCGTGGCCATCGCTGGGCGCAGCGGCATCGCCATCAACTTCCCCGGGGCTGCTTGGATTGACCTTCTCATCGCGCGCGCCGCTGCAGGCTCCCAGAGTCATCACAAAGGTAAAGAAAATTGCGACCATTAAACCCGAACGCTTTGCTCTCATCACACAGCTCCTTATGTAAACTAAATTCCTCTTCGAGCCTCACTTGAGCCCGTTCATTCCCATGGGGAGGAGGTACCCTTCATGTGATATAGACGGCCAAACGGGGTGGAAAGTTCCCTTAGTTTAAAGGCAGCAGTGAAGAAGGTTGGGGGCATAGAATAAGGAGAGGCGCAAAAAAAACCGCCTCCCCGAAAGGAGGCGGTATCCGCTCAAGCACCAGGAGGGTAGTACTTGAACGATCATCGGTAATTGCCAAGGTCGAGGGAGGGGTAGGCATTTACCTAAACTTAGCTAGGGTTGTTCCAGTCGCGTTTCTCTCGTGCCAGTTTGGGGGGGGAGGAGTTCCTCTTAACCTAACTAAGCCTGACACTATAATACACTAAATCAGGGTAGAAGTCTAGCGTAATTAGTTAGATATTCCTGAGAGAAATAGAGAATACGGGCGAGGATTCCTGACTAAATCTAGCGCTTCCCGTTCTTGAAGAAGTCGAGCCAATCGTCTACTTCATCGGCCTCCAGCTTGCGTTCGCTGCGTTTTTCAATGGTCAGCGGCTTGCGCCGGGAAGCTTTCTTGGCTCCTTTCTTTGACGCGGTTTCAGCGGTGCCTGGCTTTGTCTTTGGCTGTGGGGGCGTGCGTTCCGGCACCGGACCGAAGAGCGCCAGCCACTCTTCTACCTCAGTGTCGCTGACATTGGGGTTGTCGTCTTCCGCAGGGGAGGGCTTCTTCCTTCTCCCTGGCTTTGCCGCCCCTTTCTCCGGCTCCAGGTTGGCAGCAAACAGCTCAGATTTTATGCAGGGAAGCCGCCGTTGGTTGGCCACATCAATGATCTCCTGATCACTGCTGATCAACGTGTACTCCTGAGGGTTTTTAGCTTTCTGGATACGCTGAATCAGCAGATCGTCGGCCCTAGTTCCGATGGAAGCGAAGACGACTTTGACGGAGCTGTTGGAAAAGCGAAGGGATTTGCCGCCAGGGAGGCCGCCGTCGAAGATGACTGTGATGCGGCGCTTCGGGCTGCCGGCGG
>JAHEEY010000435.1 GCA_024640485.1 Chloroflexota bacterium
GCCAGCCAGGGTTTGACCTTCACTTTGGAACAGATCCAGGAAGCGATGAAAACGCAGCGCACGGGGGCTAAGCCACAGACGCGGCAGGACATCATCAATTTTTATTTCAAGCTGTTGGCCTATCTGGGCTGCAACCATAGAGATTGGGAATTCGGGGATCGCCTTTACAATGCTTATGGGGATTTACCTACTTTTTTATACGATGATACCCTGCCGGTGTTGAAAGCTTTACAGCAAAAAGGATTGACACTGGGTATTATCTCCAACCACGCTTATTCGGCCCGGAAGATGATAGAAGAGAATATCGACCAATTCATTCGGCCGGATCATATCATCATCAGCCAGGAAGTCGGGGTACACAAACCCGCCAAAACGATTTTCCGCCGCGCGATTGCCCGCATCCAGGTGCCCGCCCTAAACTGCCTGTTCGTCGGCGATAATTTAGAGGTGGATGCTGTTGGCGCTGTGGAGCAGGGGGGATTCGGGCGTGCTCTCTGGCTTGATCGGGAGAACCGAGGCACCGATCGGGCTTTGCCTGACCGTACCGCCCATATTACTTCGTTGGATCAGCTGATCCAATACCTCTAGCCGCTGCCGATTAATTCACGACCCTTTCACGCCAATTGATGTTTCCCTTGCCAGCCGGTATGCTACAATCGTTTTAATAGAACATAAGTTCTGTTATTATGTAAAATACTAGGACGTTTTACGTTGGATTGAACATCATTTGTGGTGGGTTATTTCCCCTTTCTGGCGAATAACCGGTTGAGGAATTCAAGTGCATTCCTGCTTTTACTGAAATTGTGATTTCACAGCTTGAAAAAGGGGAACGCAGGTGAGTTCTGACAAAGAAAAGAAGCTGCAGCTTGCTTTGGAGGGTATTCAAAGGCGTTGGGGAAATAGGGCGATCGGCCTGGCAAAGCGGCAGTCCGCCTCTATCCCCCACATCTCCACCGGCTTCCCGGCACTAGATGAGAAACTAGGGATCGGCGGTATTCCCCGAGGGCGCATCAGCGAGATCCTGGGCGCGCCAACTTCGGGCGCGGTCACCATGGCCATGAAGATCATCGCCAATGCCCAGGCACGTCAGGGGGCAGCCGTCTATCTGGATTTGGAGCAAACTTTTGATCCCGATTATGCCGCCTATTGCGGCGTCAACCCGCGCCAGATCATTCTGGTCCACCCTTACAATGGGCAGCAGGCGCTGGCAATGCTGCCCGATTTCATCGCTAACGGCGGGATGGAGATGATTGTGTGTGATATGCCTTTACGTTTGCAGATGGAGCCGCATATTATGCAGGCGATTTCGACCAGTTTGGGGCGGTTGATCGCCCCCTTGAGCCGCAGCGGCTGTGTATTACTGTTTATCACCACCTTATTTTCAGGCAGTACACCGTCTCTGGACGCCTATCCCAAACATGCTCCCCTGCCTTATTACGCCACCATCCGCTTGCTGATTCAGAAGGAGCGATGGCTCTATAGGCGGCGCGATATTTGCGGGTATGAGGCACAGGTGTTGATCGCCAAGAACAAGCTGGGTCCGGCAGGACAAAAGGCCGGCATCGCTATCTCGTTTAACGATTTTGGGGATAAAGATTATCGATGATCGCTTGTATTTCGATTCCTTATTTTGCGGCGGCGGTGGAGCGGCGAGGAGATAATGCCCTGGCCGGCAGGCCGTTGGCTATCGGCGGGCAGCCGTGGGAAGCGCGGCCGGTGTATGCTTTCTCCCAAGAGGTCGCCTCCATGGGGGTGAAGTCGGGGATGTCGCTGCGCCTGGTACAGGTGCTGTCGCCCGAATCCCACTTTCTGCCGGCAGATACCAGCCAGTACAGCGGGGTTTCTGGCGAGCTGATCGATCTGCTGACCGACTATTCCTGTTTGTTGGAGCCCCAGGAATTATGGCATTCGTCCGCCAGCCCCAATCGGTTCTTGAGCCAGATCGTGCGCACCCTGCCGGCTTGCTACTGCCTCGATTTAGAGGGGCTGCCCTATCAGCAGTCGACTTCGTTTGTCCAGGAAATGGGCAAGGCGGTGCGGCAGGAGACCTCTTTTGCCCCCTCGGTGGGATTGGCGGCCAATAAATTCACCGCCCAGGTGGCTGCCACAGTTTGCCGTCCCAGCCATGCCCTGCCGGTATCCCCAGGGGAAGAAGGCCGCTTTTTGTCAGCCCGCCCGGTTGATTTCTTGCCCTTGGATAGAGAGACCTCCCGCCGGCTGCGCTTGCTGAGTATTCGCACTTTAGGCCAGTTAGCCAATCTGCCCCCCAACGCTGTCCACACCCAATTTGGGCCGGAGATGAAGCCGTTTTACCGGTTGGCCCAGGGGAAAAACGATGAACCGGTGGATGCTTATCCGATCCCCAAGCAGGAGCTGGTATCCCATCAGTTTGAAGATCCGGTGGAAAACCTGCACCCTTTCATGGCGGTGTTGGCCAAGATTTCCGCGGAATTGGCGGCCCGGCTGCAGGCGGCGAGTATGGCCGGCAGCGCGCTTCAGCTAGATCTGGAAATGGATGGCGGCGCCGCGCAGCAGCATACCCTCAATTTCCGCCAGCCTACCGCCGATGCGGATCATCTGGCCGCCGCCTTTGAGGAAATGTGCTCGCAGATCGTGTTCAGCTGCGGCATCACCGGTTTAACCGTCTCCCTATCGGGCCTGGAGCCGGCGGCGGCTGAGCAGCTCAACTTGTTTGGCGAGTCTACCGTCTCCAACCAACTGCGCCGTACCATACAGAATCTGATCGGCAAATATAAAACCGGCCGGTTCTATGAGCCGGTATTGACAGAGCGGGATCACCCCCTGCCGGAGCGCCGTTTTCAACTGCAGAAAATATCCGCGGCAGCGGCTTGATCGATGACCCGGCTTTGGAGTGAGGGCAGCCCCATCACCGTTACCGCAGATGATGCCGGCAGGCCGCTCCGCTTCACCTGGCAGGGGCAGCCCCATCTGGTCAATGAAGTGACCAGGCGATGGCGGATCAACCTGGATTGGTGGCGGCAGCGAACCTGGCGAGATTATTTCAAACTGACCACGGAGAGCGGGCTTCTAGTCATTGTCTACCATGACCTGCAGGAGCATCAATGGTACCTGCAGCGCCTTTATGATTAGCTTAACTGCCCGGTAAGCTGCGGCCTCATCTCCGTTCCCGCGGGAAACCGATGTCCGTAGTTTATCCACTATGCCTGATTACGTTGAACTGCACTGCCACTCCAATTTCAGCCTGCTCGACGGCGCCAGCCATCCGGAGTTGCTGGTGGCCCGGGCAGCAGAGCTCAATATGCCTGCCCTGGCGCTCACCGATCATGACGCTGTCTACGGCGCTGTCCGCTTCATCCGGGCGGCCCGCGAACACCATGTCCAGCCGATATTAGGGGCGGAGCTGACTCTGGTCGACGATCAAGACCCCGAATTCAAGCACCATCTCACCTTGTTGGTCGAGAACCAGGCCGGCTGGCATAACCTGTGCTATCTCATCAGCCGCGGCCGGCATGGGGCGCCCAAGGGGCATTCGTTCCTGCCCTTTTCCGAATTGGTGGGCTGTACCAGCGGCTTGATCGCCCTTTCCGGCTGCCGGCAGGGGATCATCTCCCGGGCCTTGCAGCAGGAAAAACGGCCTCAGGCAGCGGCTGCCGCGGCCTACCGATATTTGGAACTGTTCGGCCGGGATCATTTCTGGATAGAGCTGCACAACCATCTGCTCCCTGGGGATGAGGCATTGGTCCACCGGCTGGTGGCATTAGCCAGCTATTTGAATGTGGGCTGTGTGGCCACCAACAATGTCCATTACGCCTCCCCCCAAGGGCATCGGCTGCAGGATGTGCTGGTCTGCATCCGCCATCTGACCACCCTGGATGCCTCCACCCATCTACGCCGGTTTAATTCCGAATATTATTTGAAGCCGGCCTCTCAAATGGCCCAGCTGTTTCCAAATCACCTGCAGGCGCTGGCCAACACCAGCCTGCTGGCCGCCCGCTGTCAATTTGAATTAGATTATGGGCTTCAAGATCTGCCCCACTTTCCAGCTCCCCATGGGATGAGCAGCAGCGCCTATCTGCACCGTTTATGTTGGGAAGCGATCCCGCA
>JAHEEY010000436.1 GCA_024640485.1 Chloroflexota bacterium
CGCCTGCAAGGTGGTGATGACAGCGGCCTCCAGACCAAAGGCATCCTGCCACACCTTCATCGGCAGTATCAGGCTGGTAGTAGAGCAGTTTGGGCTGGCGACGATAAATCCCGTCCAGCCGTTGTTCGCCTGTTGGGTCGGTATCAACCCGGTGTGGTCTGGATTCACCTCAGGAATGAGCAGAGGCACATCAGGAGTCATGCGGAAAGAGGATGCGTTGGTGACTACGGCATAACCGGCAGCAGCAAACCGGGGTTCCCATTCTTTGGCCAGCGAAGTAGGCAGCGCTGAGAAAACCACCGGCGTCTGGCCGCCGATCTCCAGGTTTGGCTCGGTGGGCTGGACGATTAGATCGGCCACTGATGCCGGCGGCTCCCCGGGAATGACCCAATTGACCCCCTGGCCATACGGCTGGCCTACAGTACGATCTGAGCCAGTCACGGCCACAACCTCAAACCAGGGGTGCCCGTCTAGCAGCTGTACAAACCGCTGTCCAACCGTGCCCGTAGCGCCCAGCACACCTACAGGGATTTTCTTTTCCATCACCTTCTTACCTCCCACCCGCACCAGTAGATACGGGAAATAAAAAAACACCATCACCCGGTTGGGGCGATGGTGTTCACGTACAAACCAAGATGTCGCGGTTCCACCCAACTTCAGCGAACAAACGGGCATCCTCAGATATCCACAGCTTGTCCACGCTCATCGCGGCTGATAACGAAGCCATCCGGACCTGCTTACTCCCCTACAAGAGGGTTTCTGAAGGCCACTCCCGGGTGGTTTTCACCGACTTCCTGATAACGCGGGCTTTCAGCCAACGGCCCATCGCTCTCTATTACCGGCTTTTCGGTTACTCTTCCCGGTCAACGTGTTCAACGGCCACCCTGTCGGCTGGCACTGTAAAATTGGAGAGGATTATAGAGATCCCCTGGCTGTTGTCAAGCTGGCGCCAGTCAAGTTGAGGGTTACGAAGCCAGCAAACGGCGCCGCACCGCCGGTATTTGGTCGCTGATTTCGCCGGCTAACAAGCCAGCATCGCCTACAGAACGGCTGGCCAGGGCGCCGGCAGCCCCGTGTAGATAACCTCCCAAAACAGCCGCCTCATACGCGCCTAACCCTTGGGCCAGCAGGGCCACGATCACCCCTGCCAGCACATCGCCGCTGCCGGCGGTGCCCAGCGCCGGGTTGGCGAACGGCAGGATATGGGCGCTGCCGTTGGGATCGGCGATGACAGTATAGGCACCTTTCAGCAGCAGTACATGCCCCCAGTCGGAAGCTTGCTTCGCCGCCAGCTCCAGCCGGTCCTCCCCTTTCAAGTCAGACAGCGGTATCCCCATCAAACGGGCCATCTCCCCTGGATGTGGGGTGAGAATGGTGTTGGGCGGCAGCCGCTGAGGCCAATCCTTCATCCGCGACAGCAGATTCAAGCCATCGGCATCGACCACCAGCGGCGGCAGCCCATCTTGCTCACCGGCTGCCAGCAGCGCCTCCAGAAATTCAGCCGCTTCCCCCAGGCCCGGCCCAACCAACAGTGATTTGGCCTTGACCGTCTCCAGCAGCACCCGGGCGCTGGCGGCGCCCAATATCTCCTGATCCGGCACCGGCGGATAGGTGGCCTCCGACAGTTGAGCGGCGGTCGTCGGCCGGATCTTCTCCGGCACGGCTAACGCCACCAGCCCGGCGCCGGTGCGATAGGCGGCCCGGGCAGCCAATACCGGCGCGCCCCAATAATGGCTGGAGCCAGCGGCGATCAGAGCGGTGCCAAAAGTCCCTTTGTGTCCATCGGCGGGCCGCTGCGGCAGCAGCCGTTTGGCAGCAGCGGCGTCAGCTAGAGCCAGCTTCACCTCAGCAACCTCAGGCAGTTCGGCTGGTATGTCAATATCAGCTACCACCAGCTCACCGCAAGCGGCGGCGCCAGGGAAGAGGAAATGGCCTCGTTTGGGTCCGGCAAAGGTGACCGTCAGCTGTGCCGGAAACGCCAGCGGATCCAGGGCACCGCTGTCACAATTCAGACCGCTGGGGCAGTCAACAGCCACCCGGTATAGAGAATCGCCGGCGCTGTGCCGTTGAGGATCACCCCCTACCTGGGCGACGCTGGTCAAAAAGGGGCGCTCATTCCCTGATTGGCCCGTGGGATGGGCGGCGATACCAGCCTTCACCTGCCCCATCAGCTGGGCCAGCTCTCCGCCAATGGGCCTGGCGACACCGGTGCCTAACAATGAGTCGATGAGTATACGGCTGCGGGCCACATGGGAACGGAGCAGCTGATAACCGGGATCATAAGCCGCTTCTACCACATCGAGCCGCATTTCCAGGATACGAGCGAAATGATGATCCCGGTCAGGCTCTCGCCAGCGATAGAGGTAAACCACTACTTCAGCGCCAGCCTCTGAGAGGTAGCGGGCAGCGACCAAACCATCGCCGCCGTTGTTTCCCGGCCCCACCAGCACCAGCACCTGTTTCCTTGCCACCGCCTGCCGCGCCATGACCGCTTCCGCCACCCCGCGCCCGGCGGTTTCCATCATCTGGTCATAGCTGACTCCTGCTGCGTCTGCCGCCTTCTCCGCGGCGACCATCTGGGCTACGCTGAACACTTTGATCATACTTGACACCTCGCTACCGCTTGTCCGCCCACTTCCGCAAGAATCGCTGCTGCCGGTACCACGCCATCGTCTTCTGGGCCCCTTCCACAAACGGCGTGGGCCGGAATCCCAGCTCTCGTTCGGCTTTGCTGGTATCCACCCGCCAATCCTGGAAGACGTAGGAGACCATATTGATGGGGTAATACGGTTCCTTATGGGTGTAGCGGGACAACGCCGTCCACGCTCTTGCCAGAAGAATCACCGCCCAGGAGGGGATATTGAGACGCCAGCGGCTGATGCCGGACAAATCGCTGACCATATTGTTGGCAGCATTGTGGTCTAATGATTGGCTGTTGATGTTGTAAATCTGGCCGGCGCGGCCCTTCTTCAGCGACAAGATGATCGCCTGGGCAACGTCTGGGGCGTACGCCGCGAAGGTGATATGCCGGCCGCGGTTTATCCGTATCCGCCAACCCCGCAGCGGTTCCTCGAAGAACAGCCGGTTGAACGCATACCGTCCCCAGGGGCCGTAGAACGCCCCCGGTCGCAAGATGATTACCGGCAGGCCCTGCTCCTGATGACAGGCCAACACCCGCCGCTCTGTCTCCAGCTTTGATTCCTGGTACGGCTCCTGCGGCAGGCATCGGGTTTCCTCATCAATTTGGCCCTCAGGCGTTTTCCCGATCACCACTACGGTGGAAATATGGATGAATCGCTCCACCCCGGCAGCGACGGCCCCTTCCAGAACAGTGGAGCTACCCTCGACATTGGTGCGCCAAAAAGCGGTCGGGTCACCCCAAAAACGGAAAAGCCCGGCGGCGTGGATCACCTGCCGGCAGCCAAGGCAGGCGCGAGCCACCGCCTCCCGGTCGCAAATGTCATCGGCGTAGGCCAATTCGACCCCCAGCCGCTCCAGGAAAGCGGTGTCGCTGCTGGGCCGGACCAATGCCTTCACCCGGTATCCTTCATCCAGCAGCCGGGGGACTAAATTATGCCCTAAAAAACCAGTGGCTCCTGTCACCAATATCATGGGGAAAGGATAATCCGCTTTCATCCCGCCGGCAAACCCAGAATGGGACTCACCGGCACTCATTCAATTCTAACGGGGCAATACCGTTTTCTGTAATACAATCCAATAAGAACATGCGAGAAAACCTCTGTCTTACGGCATGGTCTTTACGCAGCCGGACCCTTAGACAGGACTGCTGACCTCGCTAAATCTTAAGCGCTCAAGGCGCCGATCCAGCTAATAGGAGAACTGCTTTGGCTTCAAATTTCATGATTTACGGTTCCAACGGGTTTGTCGGCAAAGAGATCGCCCGAATCGCGGCAACCAGCGGTCTCAACCCGATTCTAGCCGGCCGAAACGGAGCCCAAATCTCGGCTCAGGCGGCTGAATTAGGGGCATCCTACCGGGTTTTCGGCCTGGACAACCCTGCCTTGATTGCAGAAGCGCTGGCAGACGTGGATGTCTTGCTTCACTGTGCTGGGCCCTA
>JAHEEY010000437.1 GCA_024640485.1 Chloroflexota bacterium
GGCAGATCAGCGACGACGGGCTGAACTACACCTTCTTCCTGCACAAAAACGCCTCCTTTCATGATGGACGCCCGGTGACAGCGGCAGATGTGATCTACTCATGGGAACGGGCTGCCGACCCGGACACCGGCTCCGAGACAGCGCAGACATATCTGGGAGACATCGCCGGCGTCAATGAGAAACTGGCGGGTGATGCCGCTGAAATAAGCGGCCTGGAAGCAGTGGACGAGCACACCCTGACAGTCCGACTGACGGCCCCTATTGTCTATTTTCTGGAGAAATTGGCTTATCCAGTCACTTTTGTTGTTGATCGGGAGAATGTGTCGCAGGCTGATTGGGAACATCATGCCAATGGCAGCGGTCCCTTCACATTACGGCAGTGGCAGGATGATGAGGTCATTGTCTTGGAGCGGAACGACTACTACTACCGGCAGCCGGCACATATCAAGCAGTTGGTCTACCAATTAGGTCCCGGACTGCCCTTGTCGATGTACGAAACGGATCAGATCGACGCCGTAGCCGTCGGCAGCAGCACGCTGGAACGGGCCAGCGATCCCAACGACCCGTTGGCAGCAGACCTGCACACCGGCATCAGCATGTGCACCTCAACCATTGGGCTGAACAGTGCCGCGCCCCCTTTCTCTGATGTCAAAGTTCGCCAGGCGTTCAACCTGGCCCTGGACAAAGAGCTGCTGGTGACCGCTTTCAGCGGCGGGCAGTCACTGGTAGCTGCCGGGGCGCTGCCGCCGGGTATGCCCGGGTTCACGAATCGCGGACCTGTCTATCCCTTTGATCCAGAGCGAGCCCGCCAGCTGCTGGCGGACGCAGGATATCCCAACGGGGAGGGTTTCCCTACGGTCACTTATACATCTGCCGGTTATGGGGATGTCGGCGAGTATGTCACCGCCGTGATCACCATGTGGCAAGACAATTTGAATGTCACCGTTGAACCGGTGCTGTTAGATCCCTTCATATTCTATGATGAACTGTACGCCGGAAACGGGGGTGACATCTTCACCAGCGGTTGGTGCGCCGATTATCCGGATCCCCAAAACTTCCTCGACATCCTTTACCACAGCGGCTCACGCCAAAACGTCGGTCACTTCTCAGCTGAGCGCATTGACTCCCTGCTGGAACAAGCTCGAATCGAGCCGGATGTCCCCACCCGGCTAAACCTCTATGCGGACATCGAACAGATGATTCTTGAGGAGGCTCCAGCCGTCTTCTTGTCCCATGGACTGTCGGCAGTGCTGATCAAACCAAGGGTTGAGGGATATGTGCTCACCCCGATTGGGGTTCCGCAGTGGCATCGCGTTTCACTTAGGTGACTGCCCCCCACCCTGACGTGCCGCGGTCACCTCGACAGCCGATCGCGGCCACTCTTGGCTGTGACAATGAAACGGGCTTCAGCGCCTAATGGGCGAATTGGACCAGCTGAATATCGGGCCGCTTCCACAGCGGCAGGCATCCGAGCTTCTGTATCGTCTCGGCCGTCAGCCGCTGCGCCAATTCAGTCAGCAGCTCATGGGTCTCGGGGTGACGCATCTCAGGGTCCAGCTCCGAGATCGGCACCGCCACATGGGGGAATTTAAGCAGGTCAGGGTCCGGCACATGCCGCCGACGGCCATCGTCATGATCGTATTCAAACACCTCATCATTACAGAGCACCATGTCAGCGTCGACCGTACGGGGGGCGTTCTTGTCAGCGGTCCGCAGCCGTCCCAGCTTTTCTTCGAGAATGCTCAGCACTTCCGCTTTTAGCTCCACCGGGCACATGTCCGTCTCAATAAGTACCGCCGCATTGAAGAAATTGGGCTGATCAAGCAGACCCACTGGGACGGTTTCATAGACGTTGGAAACAGCCACGATCCGGCAATTTTCACTCAACATCTGCACCGCCAAGGGCAGATTCTTCTCCTTCTCAATATTAGATCCCAGAGAAATGAAAATTCGGTTCACGCGTCTGGCGTCATGCTTGGTATCAAGCCGTTCCCTAATCTCAAAAGTCATCACGAGTACGCTCAATTTCTATGCCAACGGATTGGGCAAAACGAAGGGCGCCCGGTTTCTCCACACGAACCTGAGCACGCACCACTGGAAACTCGAACAAGACAATGCGGGCGATGTCAGTGACCAGCTTCTCAACCAGCAGGTCGGATGATTCTTCCACATGGTTGATAATGCGTTTGCTGATGCTCTTGTAATTAACTGCATCTTCGATGGCGTCCGTTTGTGCCGCCTGTCGAATATCAGCAAAGAGCACCATATTGATCAATATATCCTGCTTCTTCACCCGTTCATCAGGGTTAATCCCAATAATGCCGCGTACCAATAAATCTCGAATGATTACCTTGTCCATAGTTCTCTCACATTTCATGCACGGTCTTCAGACCGACTGCTGCCGAATATTAATTGACCTCGCGGCAATACTGCCTGTCAGCCGGAACCTGTCTGAATAGTAAATCGTTAAGTGGTCCATGATCACCACTTTCAACTGCATTCCTTAGGCTGCCACTTTAACGCATATTGAGAAAATTGGGTAGAGGGGATCTGCGAGAGAGAGCCGCGGCATTCCGGGATGGAGAGCCCACCGCCTGCGGATCGCCAGGCACTCATGCCACGGACCACTGCCGGCTAGCCCAGCCGCACCGGTATTTCGTTACCTAGCGATATCGCTTCCATAGAAACGTCACAGCTGTACGCTCTGATTTCCACGCCCGCCTCTGAAGCCACGGTCAACGCTTCCGCGAATTCAGGATCAGCCTGATGATGCGGCCGGAAACTGCGGGCGTCCGGACGCTGTACCACGAAGACGACTGAGGCCCGGTCGCCCTGTTCCAGGGCGTTGATCAGCTCCAGAAGGTGCCTCCTGCCCCGGCTGGTGGGCGCATCGGGAAAACGGGCAACGCCATCAACTACCAGGGTCACCGACTTCGCTTCCACCCAGCACACCCCTTCCGGACCCGACAGGCGAAAATCTAGCCGGCTGCCGCCAAATCTGACTTCGCGTTGGATCAAGGGAAAGCTGTAATCAGGCAGCCGCCCAGCGGCAGCCGCTTCGGCAAACAAGCTGTTGGGCAGCCGGGCATCCACAGAAACCAGTTTGCCCTGATAGTCGACCAGGCGGAGATCGTAGGCTGTTTTCCGGTTGGGGCTGCCGGCAGGTGTCAGCCATATGCGGCGATCCAAGGTGAACAATTCAGTCAATCGACCAGAATTGGGCACATGGGCAGACGCTTCTTCACCGTTTACCAACACAGCAGCCCTAAATCGATTATCCCGCCGCAGAAAGCGGCCGGCGACAAGTTTCGGCATCTTCATAAGCGTGTGTTCCTTCAAAAACCCTTCTCTAGTAGGGTGTATTTTTACCCTCGCGCTTGTATATTATACTGGAGAGAGGATTGCGCTTGGCAAAAGCGGTGATGTTCTCGACCTGGCATACGGCAACTGAGGATTTTTTCACAGATTGGCGAGGGGGCAGCATGGAGAAATGGGTGAGCAGCGCAAAAGAGATTTCCCAGCAGCTGCGCTGGCGGCTGATGTTAAGTTATACGGTGGTCACAGTAGGCACTCTGCTGATCGCTGTGTCCATCAGCGTCCTACTTCTGGCAAAAACCATTTTCATCCCTAACAACCTCCTCACCCCTGAGATGTGGCTTGCTGCGGCTGACCAGAATCTGGTTCCCGGCATGCGCATCTTCCTGACGAGAACACCTCCCGAGACAGGGTTTATTCAGCTCCTTCTTGATGAGACCGAAGCAACCATTACTGAACGAGAACTCTTTAGGTTGGGCAGTCTGCAAGTCTCAGCAAGAACAACCGCCCACGTTGACTTCATCGTTTTGGGCCAAGACGGGACGGTGTTGGGTGTGTCTAACGAATTCTTTATCCCGGCGGCGAAGGTTTCGGAACCATTTGATCTCGACCGGATCCCAGGAATGTACGGGCCTGAATTTAAGTCTGCTCTTGCCGATGACGACGGCCCACTGCAGTTGGCGTTGGCCGGAACCGCTGACCCCAACAGCCTGATCGTCGATTACGAACCCGACGAGAGCGTGCTTCTAATTATCCCTGTG
>JAHEEY010000438.1 GCA_024640485.1 Chloroflexota bacterium
CACGAATTCATCCGCTCACAGTAACGCTGGTGAGCATGGGTGTTGGGTCTATCATTTTATTGGGAATTGGCCTGATCGTAGAGCCATTACCCAGCTTAAACCTGAGAAGTTGGGTGATAATTCTGTGGCTGGCTGTGATCAATACCGCGCTTGCGTTCACACTCTGGAACTTAACACTGCGCACGCTTTCTGCAATGGAATCAAGTGTGATCAACAACACGATGCTCATCCAAATCACTATTCTGGCCTGGTTGTTTCTCGGTGAAACGTTGACCTGGGTCGAAGCAATTGGTCTGATACTGGCAGCTTTAGGGGCATTGTTGGTACAGGTCCGCTCAGGTAATGGGAAGGCAAAGCGTTAGCCCCACAAGGCTATCGCATATTACTTCCCGCGGCCTTCACCAATAGCCGCGGCACCGTCTTCCTCCCCATCCCGCCAACCGCTCCCTGCAGCGGTCGGCCCCCATGCCGACCGTCTTCCATATGCCGACCGTTCTCCCCTGTGCCGGCCGTCTACTCATTATTAGAAAACTATTACCATTCCCTCCATCGCCACCGTCACCTCCTATAATAAACTCGCTGTGATTCAGTGCCACGCGCCTTGAGCGGCGCCCTCCTAGTTGGGAAATCATCGCCCCCTGGTCAGCCGCCGCGGCCGGCTCCATCATCCCACTCCCAACTGGCAATCGGTGGTTCTCACCCTCTGGGCCCAAATGCCAACGGTTCCTGCCCATTCAATCTAACCCTTCTGGAGAGAGTTATGCCCGTAAGAAGCAAGCTGCACAAAACAGTATCTATCCTGCTTACCCTTGCCCTACTGGTTCAATTCATCACCCCCGCTCTGGCGCTGCCCCCATCTGCATCAATGGTTAATGGGGAGTTCCATGACAATGCCGCCCAAACCAGCCCACAGCTCTCGAAGTCGGCCCCGCCCCAGCAGCCCGACGCCCTTACGCACCCTCTTTCCATCGCTCGCGTCCAATCCGGCTACCACGCCGGCGAAAACATCACCATCACGTATATCGTCACCAACAACCAGCTTCCGGCCAACGGGCCCAACCTCTCTGACTCCGCGCCTATCACCGATTCAGTCGGCACCCTGGCTGCTTTTGATCCCGCCGAAGATGCCGGCACCCTCCGGGCCTTGAATCTAGAGACCACGTTGACCTCTGCTTCCTTTGTGGCCAGTTCGCTGCCGCCGGCACAAAACGGGAACACCCTCACCTGGGCGTTAGAAGACCTGCCGCCGCTGGCCAGCCAGACCATCACCGTGACCGTACAGCCCCCTTCCGCCGCGGCCGATTTCACTGACCTGGACAGCGGCATGACCGCTTCCGGGCAGCTGTGGGACCGACCGGTGAGCCATTCCGCCTCTCCGGCTGTGGTCGCGCCCGACAGCATCTCCTCAGCCTACCTTCAGCCGACTCTGGACGCCGACACCCACGACCAGGATATGCTCTGGAAAGCTGCCGAATATGGCCAGGAGCCGCTGGCCCTGTTCGCCTTTGTCCAGGGAATGGCCTACGAGCCATATGAAGGCTCCCTGCGCGGCACCCGGGGCACCCTGTGGGGCGAAGCCGGCAACAGCATCGACCAATCCAGCCTGCTCATCGCCATGCTCCGCGCTGCCGGGGTTCCGGCCCGCTACCGGCACGGCACGTTGGATACCCCCGCGGCCCAAACCCTGATCAACAGCATGTTTCCCGCCCCCCAAGGGGTCGCCGGCTATCTGCCCGCCGGAACCGAGCTGGCCGATCCCGCCAACGACCCCGATCTCATCGCCCTGGCCCAAGATCATTGGTGGGTAGAAGCGTACCTGCCCGGCTCCGGCTGGACTGACCTGGATCCTTCCTTCGCCGCCGCCGCCCTCGGCGACACCTTTAACACCACCACCGCCAGCGACGGCACCGACCGCATCGCCGAACTGCCCGATACCGTTCGCCACGCCGTCACCTTCAGCCTGATCGTGGAAAAATACAGCCAATTCCCCGTTTCCGGCTCTTTTCTCAGCCAATCAGTCCCCCTCTCCGCTACCCTGCCTACTGCCCAGGTTGCCGGCAAGCGGGTACTGCTCAGCCAGTTTGTCACCGACAATAAAGATGTCGGTTTTGTATTTGCCACCCGGGAAATAACCTACCAGCCTTATTTCAATATCCAGGAAAATGACCAGGCGTTTCTGGGCGATCCGTTTCAAGATGTCATGTCCAGCTTCCCGTTGGGCACCGCCGCCACCACCGCCATCTGGATAGAATATGAAGTCAGCGCGCCCGACGGCTCTTCGGAAAGCTACCAGCGCCCTGTTAAGGACCTGCTCGGCCCTGATGCCCGATTGTTCGGTGGTGCGCCAGATCTGGCCTTTGACCTCGATAGTTCTCCATTTCTGACCGCCGATGAGCAGTACATCAGCTGGGTGCTGCCCAACGATGTGCCCGAATGGGCCTACCGGCGCAGGACGGCTGCCTTGGCGCCGCTCCTGGTTGACCTGGGCCGTCAATCAAAAGCCAGCCTGGAAATCGCCAGCGTTATCGGGGATGACGACCCTGACGCGGAGCAGCTCGGCAGCCTGATGGACACCATAGGCACCTACACCCAGGCGACGGCAGAAAGACTGTCGCTCACCGGGCTCCGCTTCGCCCAGCAGACAGACCAGCTGCTTGGCGACATCGAGTCAGGGCTTCACACCCGCATCTATTACAGCTCGCCCCGCCTCTTCGCTGTCGGCGCCTCCCTGGGTGTTTCCGCCACCCAGGAGGCAAACGTCGATCTGCGCACCACCCGCGCTAACGTACTGGTCGCCCCGGGGCACTCTTCGCGAGCTGCCCAGACCGCCCAATGGTTGAAAGGGGTGCTTGAATCCCAGTTGGAAGGGGATACCCTGGCGCAGCTGTTTGACGCGCCAGCCCTGTCAACCGCCCGCCTGTTCACCGCGATGGCCGATGCCGGCGTAGATCCAGTGTTGATTCAGCCCGATGAAATCCACCTGCTTGACCTCTACCCATTTTCCAGCGAGAACAAAGCCCACATGATGGCCGCTTTGACCGCGGGCAGCGCTATCCTGGTTCCCTCCCAACCGATCCTGCTGGATGGCCAACCCGCTCTGGCCTGGTGGCAGATCGATCCGGACACAGGCGAAACCATCAGTGTCGGCGAAGATGGCCTGCACATCGCCGCCCTCACCAGCGCCCTGATCGATCAGTTGGCTGAAACGGTGGCCATGGCCGTATTTGAGTTTATTCTTAACTTCCTACTCAACGTGGCTTCTGGAGGAAATCCATTAGATGGCACCCCAGGTGGCCTAGACACCGGCACCAGCGGGCTGGGGATTGCCGCTTTAGTTGAAATGCTGATGGATCTTGGCCAAAGCCTGAGCGACCTGTTCTATGAGGTGGCTGCCGCGTTTAATCCTGCGGCTCCCTTAGTAACATCCAGCCCTTCATGGGCATTTCTGCCGGCACACCTTTGCCCGGTAGACAATTGTGGGATCGAGCAGTTCTTCCTGGACGACACCACCGCCTCCCCAATTCCGCTGCCCCAGATGCTGTTCAGCTACCCGGAAAGCGGCCAATCCAGGCCCATTGATATCGCTTCCCAAACGGTAACCGCTGACCAGCCATCCGGCACCCCCGATTTCACCCTCACTGCGGTGTCCAGCACATCCAGCACCCTGCCTGAGACAGCCGTCCAATTCCAGGCGGCGATCAGCAGCAATTTCGATGATACATTCACCACCATTGCCTACGCCCCGGAGAAATGGGCTGTCGACATCGACGATGCCGGAACTGTTTCCGCGGAGCCATTAGAAGCCGCCGTTCCCGGCGACCACACCATCTTGCTGGTGGCCCAATCCAGCCAATTCCCGCAGATGGCAGTTTCTGCCGTCCATACCATCACCCTGGCCTCCGCCAGCGCGCTCGATTTGACCTACACCGCGGAACCCAACATCACCATCCCTGCCGGCCTCGCTCAATTCACTGATGTGAGCAACCAGACCAGCGACGGTGAAACAGAACTCCCTGATTCAGCCTTTAAACTGAGCGTGGCCAATTTCTCAGGCCAGAGCAAAAC
>JAHEEY010000439.1 GCA_024640485.1 Chloroflexota bacterium
GAGCGGCAGTTTCGTGATCCTGCTGATAAGCGGGGCCGCCGCAGGGTGGCGCTGGGTGAGAGCCCGGAAGTAGAAGAAGGGCTTCGACGACGGCAGGCCGCGGGGCGGCGGGCCGAGGAATCCTGGCCAACATGGGCTGCTTCACAGCTTGGGGTTTAGGGCGTTGAGCTCAATCGCCGGGGGATTCATTCGGCGGCAGCATGCATTGCTAGACAGCGGGCCGGGTAAAAGGTGGGTGGGGGCCGGGCCAATTGTTCCGAACAGGTAACCGATGATTTGGCGGGCATGATTTCATGGGCCGCCTGTTTGCGGTGCCGGGGAACCTGAATCAGCTCCCCGCCACACGGTGCGCCAGTGTGTCTGTGCAAAATATGAACAAAAAATGAGTTGAGCCAGTTTATATATTGACAATATCTTTACAATTGCTATACTAAGCCATGTTGATGTTCAAAAAATCATAAAGCAATTGAGGAAGATAATGTTTAAGAAAATATCTGCAGCTCTGTTAGTCGTATCCATGTTGATGACCCTGATTCTGCCTTCTGTATCAGCGGCGGAAGAAAAGACCATCGTTGAAATTGCCGTCGCCGACGGCCGATTCGATACCCTAGTTGCCGCAGTGGTCGCCGCTGACCTGGCTGGTGCCCTGTCCGGCGGCGAGTGGACTGTCTTCGCTCCGACCGATGACGCTTTCGCCAAGCTGGGGCTGAACGCTGGCAATATCGCCACCGCATTCACCAAAGCGGAATTGACCGACATCTTGCTCTACCATGTGCTGGGAAGTGAAGTTTTCTCAGATAAAGCGCTGACCCTGCTGGGTGATGTCACCATGGGCAACGGCCAACTCGCCGGCCTGAAATATTACGACGGCAGCATTTACGTGAATGACGATTCCAAGGTGATTATCGCCGACGTCAACGCCTCAAACGGCGCTATCCACGTGGTCGATACCGTCATCCTGGGCCCCTGGCCCCGCTAAACTGGCGGCAGACGCCCCATGTTTCCTGATTATTTAGAAAACGCCCCGGTTGACCCCGGGGCGTTTTCTCTTGATCTACAAAGGGGTCACAGGATGATCCCGATGAGGGTGGATATATTGTGCTCGGCAGAAGGGTGATACGCCTCTCAATTCATGAAAGAGATGGCAAGCGGGCAATTGGTTCATTAATGAAGGTTCGACATGTCAAGAGACGATAAGCTCCTCGAGAGAAATAGGCCGGTCTATAATCTAAAAGCGGTGGTCAAGGAGACCGGTATCAAACCGCCCACACTACGGGCATGGGAGCGCCGCTACGGTTTCCCAAACCCGTCCAGGACCGAAGGCGGGCACCGTCAGTATTCACAGTCCGATATTGAGGCGCTGCAGTGGCTAAGCGCTCGCCAGGATGACGGTGTGAGTATCAGCCACGCCATCGATCTGTGGCGGTCACGGGCTGAAGCGGCAGAGGGCTCCGCGGCGGCCAATGGCCTGTCGGCGGCTGCCGAGCCGGCGCCGCTGCCACCGCTGCCGTCGGGGGAGCATGTGCAGCTTGATGAGCTGGGCCAGGAATGGATGGCGGCTTGTCTCGCCTTTGACGGCCGGGCTGCCGAAGGGGTGCTGGCCAGGGCTTTTGCCCTCTTTCCGCCTGAGGTGGTGTGCGTTCAACTGCTTCAGAACGGGTTGGCCGAGATCGGTCAGGCGTGGCATCGTGGGGAAGCGACTCTACAGCAGGAGCATTTCGCCTCCGCCTTGAGCGTGCAGCGGCTGGAGATATTGATCGCGTCGGCGGCCCCGCCCTGGCGCCTGGAAACGATCATCATCGCCACTGCCGAGGGGGATTTCCATACATTTGGAGCGCTGCTGTTCACATTCCTTCTTCGCCGCCAGGGATGGCGTATTATCTATCTGGGAGCCAGTGTGCCGGCCCAACAGCTGGAAGCGACCATCGAGAGGCTGCAGCCGCAGCTGGTCATCCTGACGTCGCAGCTGTTACGCACGGCAGCGGCTCTAAAAGAAGTCGCTGAGCTGCTGCAGCGATTGGGGGTGAAGCTGGCTTTTGGCGGCGCCGCTTTCAGCTGGATGGAAGAACCGCAGCGGTATATTCCCGGGCATTTTCTGGGCCACTCGCTGGAAGGAGGGGTGCAGTTGATCCGGTCCCTGCTGGATCAGCCGGCGGACACGGCGCTGCCGACTATTCCGGTCAGATCGCTGTCGGAGGCGCTTAAGGCGTACAATGAAAATCGGGCATTCGTGGAGGTGACTGTGCGGGCGGCGTTCGTCACCTCGGGCAAACCGATGAACCAATTGGCGTCAATTAACCGTGATTTTGGCGAAGCTATCGCCGCTGCTCTGACACTGGGTGATATCAAGCTGTTGGGCAGTGATATGGATCGAATCGGCGCGCTACTGGCAGCATTTGGGTGGCCCGGCGCGCTGCTGCGTGAATACCTGGTGGATTACCATCAGGCTGCCCGAATCCATTTGGGCGATTCCGCCAAGATCATTGTGGCGTGGTTGTCTGGTATCCTCTCAGATTAGGGTGACAGCAGCCAGCAGTGTGTTAATCCGTTTTATAATCAAAGAGGCATTCGAGGTAAACAGCAGCCAGCAGTCAGGTTGGCAGCAAGGCGAGAAACTGATGAAGAAAAAACGCAGAGAACTTCTGCCAGGGCAGGAATCTGTTTGGGATTACCCCAGACCGCCCCGGTTGGAACTGTCGGACAAGCATATTCAAGTATTTTTCAACGGCGAGCTGCTGGCTGATTCGCGGCGGGCCAAGCGGGTGCTGGAGACAAGCCATCCGCCAGTCTACTACATCCCTACCGAAGATATACAGATGGAGTACTTAACGCCTGCCGCGGGAGGCTCCTGGTGCGAGTGGAAGGGGCAGGCGGCTTACTACAACGTGGCTGTGGGGGAGAAGATCGCCGAAAAAGCGGCCTGGGCTTATCCGCGGACAACAGCAGGGTTCAAAGCGATGGAGAATCATGTGGCTTTTTATGCCTGGGCTATGGAGCGGTGCCTGGTGAATGGGGAGCTGGTGCAGCCGCAGCCGGGCAACTTCTATGGGGGTTGGATCACTGCCGATATCGCCGGCCCTTTCAAGGGTTCGCCGGGGACAACCGGATGGTAGCCTGGCGAACGATTCGCTTCGCGTAGACATTGGCGACTTCGGTTCCCACAGCAGACATTTACCCGGGTTGAGATTGTGGATATTTGCTGGCTGAGCAGCCCGGCTGCCGGTCACTGTTATTGGTGAAACATGGCTACTTTTGAGTTCTCGTTTACGGTTGACGCTTCGCTGGCAGAGGTGTCCCGATTCCATCATGATACTTCGGTGCTGAAGCGGCTGACACCGCCGCCCATCTTCGCCCAGATCCATGAGTTTGAGCCGCTGGGAGAGAATTCCCTGGCGTCCTTCACCCTGTGGTTTGGTCCCATCCCGATTCATTGGCAGGCGGTGCATACCGATGTGGATGAGCACGGGTTCACCGATACCCAGCTTCGGGGCCCGCTGAAGCGATGGCGCCATACCCACCATTTCACCGCCATTGATGAACGGACGACTCGTGTGGATGAGTCGATCGACTATGAACATCATGCCGGCTGGAAGGGGCTGCTGAGCCGGCTGCTGTTTTCCGGGGCGGCGCTGAAAGGGCTGTTCACGGCGCGGATGCTGATCACCAGGCGGCTGGTGAAACGGGACAGGGCGGCGCAGGCTGGGCTGGGCGGCGATGTCTAGAAGCCCGCATACCGTGGTTGTAGGCGGGGGAATCGGCGGGCTGACCACTGGGGCGCTGCTGCTGAAGGCGGGGCACCGGGTAACAGTGCTGGAAGCGCATGTCTACCCTGGGGGCAGCGCCGGGACCTTTTTCCACAAGAAGTACCGGTTCGACGCCGGGGCAACATTGGCTGGGGGCTTCTCCCCGGGAGGGCCGCATGCGCAGATCGCCGAGATATTGGGGCTGGATTGGCCGGTCAAGCCGGTGGACCCGGCCTGGGTTGTCCACCTGCCGGACGGCCGCCGCGCTACCCAGTGGGCGGACCCGGAGAAATGGCGGGGGGAACGGCAGGCTGTTTTCCC
>JAHEEY010000440.1 GCA_024640485.1 Chloroflexota bacterium
CTCTTTTTCCTCATAGCCGGCTATCTGGCTGTTATGGGTTGGTGGTTTGCTCACAATCTAGCCACTTTCAATCATGCTCTCTCAACTGTAGGAACACAGACCATTTTTCTAACTTCCTATGATGATATATTTGCCTACGCCAGGAGTTTCGATCTGCCTCACCTTTGGGCTTGGGGAGGAAAGAACATTCTATTATCTAGGTTGAGCGGGATATCCAATGCTGCACAAACCTTCATCGCCGTAAACTGCTTCATCTTCCTGGCCCCATTTATTCTTTGGAGTTGGAAACGACTCCGAGCCGCGCCGGCGCACTGGCCATGGCTGAAGCCAATGACATGGTACGCGCTCACGCTGTATGCGGTGATGAGCCTTGTGTTCACATTTCCAGGCGAACGTGGAGGGCTTTTCCACTCATCTGCCGCACTGTGGCCCTGGCTCATGGCACTGGCGCCAGCCGGCATTGGGTTCGCAGTAGAGTGGGCCGCCGCAAGGCTGTCTCATTGGAAGCCCCAGAGGGCCAAATTACTGTTCACTTCGCTCTTCATTGTGATTGCCTTCGCCATCAGCCTGGCACTAGGCACTACCCGCGCTCCGGAAAACGATGCTGCCCAGCTGTATTCTCAAATCGGAGCCACATTGCCAAAGAATTCCCGCGTGATGGTGGGCAATGCCCCTGGCTTCTATTATCACACCGGCCTGTCCGCTATCAGCATCCCCAACGAGCCCATGGAGATCATGCTCCAAGCAGCCGAAACTTACCATATCACACACCTGCTTTTGGATAGTGATCGGCCGCAGCCTTTGGCAGAGTTATATGATGGCAGCTTTCCGCATCCGGCGTTGGAGCTAGTTGCTGATGTTGATGGCCTGAAACTATTCGTGCGCCACTCGGAAGCCGATCTGGAGCGATCAAATTAGATGAATCACCGACGGCACATGCTCATTCCGGCAGCGGCCCTCGTTGTGGTTGCCCTTTACCTTGGCATGTCTGCAGCGACTGGCACGCTTGGTTTCCCCTTGGATGATGCCTGGATTCACCAGACCTACGCTCGCAACCTGGTTAGGAGTGGTCATTGGGAATTTATCCCGGGGATAATCAGCTCTGGTTCGACCGCTCCGCTATGGACACTGCTGTTGGCTGTAGGATATCTGGTGCGCATTCCCTACTTGATATGGGCATATCTACTGGGGGTAATATCATTGGTGCTGCTGGCGCAAGGCGGCATGCGCTTGTGGGGACAGTTGTGGCCAGAACAGTGTCACCTGGCATGGCTGGCTGGCCTGGCAATGACGGTAACGTGGCCTCTGGCATGGGCAGCCCTCAGCGGTATGGAGACACTGTTATTCCCAGCGCTGGGCATTTGGATCCTGGTGTTTTTCACGGAGTATACCTCCGACCCCTATGCCGGCTCGCCAAAGCCAGCCGCAACCGTGACACCTCTGACTCATCGCTGGCCCCTGGCGACTCTCGGGATACTCATGGGTCTGTTGATTTTGACACGGCCAGATGGGGTTGTCCTGCTGCTGCTGATTGCTGTCGGGCTCAGTTTTGTTTACAAATCCATGCCGCAGCGAGCGCTATCGATCCTGAAGCTGTTGGCTGTCACACTCCTGCTGCTGACTCCCTACCTGCTGTTCAACCTTAAAAGCAGCGGCCACATTTGGCCAAACACTTTCTATGCAAAGCAGACTGAATATGCCGCCTCTTTGCAGCCGCCGCTACTGTCCCGATTGGGAAGGGTGTTATTCTTCAGCCTGGGAGGCCCAGAAACCGGTTGGCGGGGAAGCAGCGGACCGCAGCTCTTCTTGATGCCCGGCATTGGATTCGCGGCCTGGTTGTCCCTTAAAAGCGATTGGACCAGAAAGCGTGTTCATCATTTACTGCCGCTGCTTTGGGCTGGCGGGCATCTATTCCTTTATGCGTGGCGGCTGCCGCTGCTATATCAGCACGGCCGCTATCTGGCAGCCGCTTTACCAATTTGGGTGCTGTACGGGATATCCGGCTGGCAGTGGATATTGGTACACATTACCAACCCGCGTATACGGAAGATCAGTACCCAGGTCGCTGGACTCAGTTTCGTGATGCTGCTCCTGGTTTTTTCGCTGTTAGGCGCCCAAGCCTATGCTCAAGACGTCGCTTTCATTGAGGGCGAGATGGTAAGCACAGCCCAATGGCTGGAGAAGAACACAGCCGAAGATGCCATTATTGCCACCCATGATATTGGGGCTATTGGTTATTTTGCCGAACGGCCTCTGCTGGACCTGGCTGGACTAATAACCCCGGAGATCATCCCCCTGCTGGCAGATCCCAATGCACTGAGCGAATATGTCATTTCAAGCAATGCCGATTACCTTGTGACTGCACCCGGATGGACGTATGAAGAGGTGGCGACAGCTGATGACGTCTTGCTTGTTTACTCGACAGAATACGTCTGGACTTTGAGTCAAAACACGAACAACATGACCGTGTATCGTTTGCCAAAACGATAATAAAGCATGCCTTTTTGCACGGTTGCCTACGGCATCTTCTTCATGGTATACTGATCCTGCTCCATCTCCTATTGACACGTGTGCAGCACATATTTTTCTAAGCGTTCGCGCGTCAAGTCGGTATTTAAGATTTCATAGCCAATTCAAAGGTAAATAGAGAGGACAAGCTAACGTGTCAGAAGAAATCAAACTGCTCATCGTAGATGATCATCCTGTATTTCGCCAAGGACTGCGCGACGTCCTAGAAACCAACTCCCAAATGAAAGTGGTCGGCGAAGCCGCCGATGGAGAAGTTGCCGTAGAGTTGGCCGGTCAAGTCAATCCTGAAGTCATCTTGATGGACATCAACCTGCCTACTGTGAATGGACTTCAAGTCACCCGTCAAATAAAATCCCAATTCCCTGGAATCAAGGTAATCATGATTACCGGCTATGATGACGTGGAACAGGTATTTCATGCCATCCGGGCGGGAGCATCCGCATATTGCCCCAAAGACATTACTCCAGAGGCGTTGATCAACGTCATCCACACGGTGCGCGAAGGCAGCTATTACATAGATGAAAAGATTATGTCCTATGAAGAGCTGCTGCTGTGGGCTGAGCAAAAAATGGGGCGGTTTATCGATCCCCTGGCCAGTGACACTGATGATTTGTTCGTTCCCTTATCGCCCAGAGAAATGGAGATATTAGAGCATGTCACCCGCGGCCTCAGCAACAAGGAAATCGCCTTCAAATTGGGCATTAGCCATCAAACAGTCAAGAATCATATGACTGCGATTTTGCGCAAACTGCGAGTTGATGACCGGACCCAAGCCGCTGTTTACGCCCTGAGACACGGCTGGGTACGAATTGAAGACAACCGGCCCTAATGGCGGCAATTTTCGATAGAAAGTCCATGTTTGATAATTCACATTCAGGCACTGAAGTACAGGCTTAAGAATCTATGGCTCAACAACCTCCCGCAGATAGTGAATTCTCTCTTCAATCATTTCTTGACGAGGCGCGCAAGGATTTCCAGCAGACCCAGCGGGATCTCAAGGAAATCGATATCCTAATAAAGCAGAGTGCCGCCGAGGTCGAACGATTGGCCCAGCGGAATGCTCAGGTTGCCGGCCAGGTTCGACAACTTCAAACCAATTTCGAAACGCTCCCACGTGACTATATTCGTGAAGTGTACGAATCTCAGAATGATGTGCAGCAACGGTTGTTCACCATGCGTGGACAGCTTGAGAAGCTTCAGAGCGACCAACGCAACCTGGAAAGGTTATCTGAATTTCAGGAGCGCTTCATCGATCTGACCGGCGGGCTAGACACGGCCGGCGGCGGCATGGGAGCGACGTCG
Source organism: Chloroflexota bacterium (assembly GCA_024640485.1). Classification (GTDB taxonomy): domain Bacteria; phylum Chloroflexota; class Anaerolineae; order Promineifilales; family Promineifilaceae; genus JAHEEY01. The sequence goes on from JAHEEY010000440.1 coordinate 3,832, forward strand.
CTGCACGCATCAGGAAATATCTCTAACATTATTAGAGTGATTCAGACGGAAGAAGCCGCCAAACAGAGCCTGGTGAGAGAAATGCACGATGGGCCAGCCTCTTCGCTAAGTAATTTCATCCTGCAAGCCGAGATTTGCCAACGCTTTTTCAATGTCAATCCAGATCGGGCGCGAGCCGAACTGAATGCGCTCAAAAGTGCCGCGGCGGCCACCT
>JAHEEY010000441.1 GCA_024640485.1 Chloroflexota bacterium
TCGGTGCCGGTGGCTGAAACCACGGCTGGTTCGTTGAACAGAATAGCTCCGGTGCGGCCGTCGTAGATGGTGAACCCCTGTGGGTTGCCATTCCAGAGCAGTTCAGCGGCGCCATCGCCGTCGATGTCGGCGGCTGAAGTGTTGAGCGGTGATGAATCCAGTGCCGCAGCCGTCCATTTGGGAGTGCCGTCCGCTTCAAAGGCGTAGAGGGTGCCGCCGTTGAATTGGGACGAGGTCACCAGCTCCACGGCGCCGTCACCGTCGATATCGGCGATGGTCACCCCACCGGGCCGTCCGGCGCCTAACGGGGCTGACCATTGTATGGTGCCATCGGCGCCGTCGAGGGTGAAGAGCCAGTTTTCAGTGGCGATGGCTACTTCTGGTTCGCCATCGAGATCGAGGTCGGCCACAGCCGGAGCCCCATAACCGTTCAGTTCGTTAGTGAACACGGCGGTCCATTCCAGGCTTGGCGTTCCCAGGTTGTAATCATAAAGGTAAAGGGTGTTGGCCCAGTCATGAACCAGGATGTCCAGCAGGCCATCTCCAGTCAGGTCGGCCAGCAGGGGGATGGCCATGCCGTCGACGTGAGGCTGCTGCCAGGCGATGGTGCCATCCTGCTCAAAGACCGCTAGTGTCTGGTCTAGATTGATGACGATTTCCGGCTCCGGGTCGAGATCTAGATTGCCGATGGATGGGGTGCCAAACATGATGTTGGGTTTGAGGGTGTCGGTGAACCAGTAGGGCGAGCCGTCGCTGTGGAACGCGTAGACACCCAGGCTGTTGGCGATGACAATCTCCGCGCCCGGCTGCCCGTCCAGCTGGGCAATGGCTGGCGCGCCGACGTCCTCGAAGCCGTTAGGGATGTTGAAGGGGACGCTCCAGATAATCGGATCGCCGCCGCCGGCATCTTGGCCATCACCGCGCATCAGAAACAGTTCGCCGTTGTTATCCAGGTTGCTGGAGGCGACGACGACTTCCACGGCGCCATCACCGGTCACGTCTCCGACCGCCGCGGGTACGTGGACGCCGCCCCATATGGAAGCGCCGCCGGAACGGTCGCTTTCCCACCATTCGGCTGTGGGTTGGTATGTCTGCAGCGGTTGATTGGTGGCAAAAGCGTCGACACGGAAATTGGCCTTGTTGTTGATGCGGACCACGTGGGGGCCATCGCCAAAGCCGCTGTAGCGGTAGGCCATAGGTTGTTCGGTGAATGGGTAGAGTAAATCAGCGGTCTCGATGAACTGCCCATCCACGTACACATCCGCCAGGAGTGTGCCGGCATTATCTGTGAGGCCGTAGAAGGTGAAGTCGTCGCCGGTGAAGCTGTACCAGACATTGCTGTCATAGATTGAAGCGACATAGTCGCCATCGATGGCGTTGGGATGGCTGTTGGTATCGAGTGAATCACTGAAATGGACCCGGCCATTGGGGTTTACCATGCTGGCGTTGGCGACCTCGTCGGGCATCGCCTGCCCACCCCACACGTCGATGTAATCCAGGTGGACGCGTCCCTGGGTGCTGGGGGCGTCGGGGATCCCTAATACGGTAACAGAAACAGTGTGGGTCCCGGTGATCAGATCGCCGATGGTGAAGCTTTCCACGTCGGGGCTGGCGCTGTACAGCCCTACGGTCCCCTGGTTGACGCCGTCCACGAAGATCTCGGCTTGCCCGCCGTAGATGTGGGTGAAAAAGCCGATGCTGACCCAACGGCCGTCAAAGGTTAAACTGACCTGGTCGTTGGCTGTTGTCGATAGGCCGGTGTAGCCGCTGCTGGCAATGGCTTGGTACTGCTGGCTCCAGCTCTGGGGCCGCTGCGAATAGGGTTGGGCTGCCGTCGCGGCGTCGCTGCGGTACCGCAGGGCGGGATCATCTTCTTCATAACGGAGTACGCCAGTGTAAACAGGCGTTTGAGTGAAGGGGGCGGTGCCGGGCGTGGTAAGGGCATCGATGGTCAGCTCACCGCGATACTTCTCCAACTGCAAGACGTGTACGCCGCTGCCTAACCCATCGAATGAGAAGGTACGGCTGACGGCAGTACGGTTGTACAGGTTGACCGAGGCCAACGGCTGGCCGTCGAGCAGAACCTTGGTCGTTTGGCTGCCCTGGCTGTTGGCTATGGCGCGGAAGGTGACCGAACCGCCGGTGAAGGGGAACCAGGCGTTGGCCGAGCTGGTAATACCATCTCCCAGATATTGCCCGCCGCTGGCCTCGGCAGAGCTGTTCAAATCCCAGCGGAAGCTGCGGTAAACGCGACTGTCCGCCTCTTCAAAGGTGCCGTCGGGCAAAGGCGTCCCGTTCCAGACGTCAAAGTAATCCAGGTAGACGATGTCGCCAGTGGCGCTGGGATGATTCTGGCCCAACACGGTGACGGAAATGGTATGGCTGCCGGCGGATAAATCGGGGAAATAGAGGGAGATAGTTGCGGGGTCGCGGCGGTAGGTGTCAACCACACCCTTGCTGAGGCCGTCGATGAAGATCTCAGCCTGCCCGCCCTTGCTTTCAGCATAGAAGCCGATGCCCACAGTGGTGCCGTTGAATGTCAGCTGAGCGGTATCGGCCGGGGTGCTTGAGTAGTTGAAGAAGTGGCCGCTGACCACATCATTGAAAAAGGGAGCCCAGGAACGGGTGGTACGGGTAAACGGCAGGCCGTTGTAGAGAATGGCAGGGTCATCTTCTTCGAAGCGATGGAAATCCCCGATAACCGGCGGCGGCTCCGGGGGTTGGCTCGCCGGCGTGGTGAAGGTGTCCAGGGTGGTCAGTTCGCGGTAGCTGGTTACCTGCAGCAGGTGGGGGCCGCTGGCCAGCCCGGTGAAGGCGAAGGTGCGGCTGATGGGGGCCCAGCTGAACAGATCCACGGTGGCCAGGTACTCTCCATCGAGGAACAGCCGGGTCTCGCCGCCGCCGGCGTATGCCAGGGCGCCGTACTGGAAGGAGCTGCCGGAGAAGGGGAACCAGGCGGTAGCGCTGCTGCTGCGATAATAGCTGCCCCCGCTGGCGTCGGTGGTGCTGACCGACGACCAGCCGCCGCTGCGGATGATGCGGGGGTCATCCTGCTCGAAGCTGCCGTTAGGCAGGGGATCGCCGTCCCAGAAATCAAAGTAGTCCAGCTGGACATAGTCGTTGGAAGATTCCGGATCGGCGGTGCCCAGTACGGTGACAGAGATGACGTGACTGGCGCTGACCAGGCCGTCGTAGGTAAAGTTCAGGGGGATCTTCTCTTGGCTGAGGGAGTTCTCTTCTCGACGGAAAAGGTCGATAATGCCGGCACTGCCGCCGTCGATGAAGATTTCAGCCTGCCCGCTGGCACTGCTGGCGATGAAGCCTACGGTGATCAGGGAGCCGGTGAAGGTGAAGGTGGCGGTTGAGCCGGGAGTGCCGCTGTAGTCGTAGCCGCTGCCGCTGGCCCGGTTCAACGGCCAGCTTGACCAACTGCCGCTGTAGGCGACAGCCGGGTCATCCTGCTCGGTGCGGGTGTAGACACCGCTGACGGTGAGAGCGGCCGCCGGGGCCGGCCTTGCGCCGGCGGGAGATGGCTCGACAGAGGCAATCAGCTGCGGTCCCAGCGGCGCTGTTTCCTGGGGCAGCTCCGGCTGTAGATGGGTGGGTTGAAGCAGCGCCGGGCTGCTGCTGCCCTGGTCTAATAGAGTCGGGGCTTCGATGGTCGTGGTCAGAATGGTGGTGACGGTCACATTGCCAGGGGGGACCAGCTCCGGCTGTAGGGATTGGGAGGCGGACAGGGATTGGCCGACGCTGAAGTAGCCGAAGCCGCTGCCGTCAGGCACCAGGGCATCGCCGCTGTCCAGCAGATCGACGGTGACGGTGTACAGGCCAGCAGCCCAGTTGGAGGTGTCCATGGCGACCAGCGGATAGGTGCGGGGGGTGCCGATGAGAATGGTCAGGGGGATGTCGCCGGTGTAGCTGATGCCTCCGCTGGCATCGAGAATGGTTGTCCGGGCGGCGAGCGGCTGGGCGACATCGGCGATGTTGGCCACGGTCACACTCAAGTCGGTGGCGCTGCTGCCGGTGTCGACGAAG
>JAHEEY010000442.1 GCA_024640485.1 Chloroflexota bacterium
CCGGCCAGGCGATTTCCACCAGGTAGGGCGGGATCAGGGCGGCTTCGCTGTCGCCCATCTGCAGGAAGGGGATGAACTGCTGCGAGAGCCAGATGCCCAGGGCGGTGCCCAGGACGCCGCCAGAGACGATCAGGAAGGCCAGTTCGCTGGCCAAGAAGACGACCATCTGCTTGATGGACAGCCCCACCGCCCGCCACACCCCCAGCTCGATAAAACGGCGGCGGAAGGAGAAGAGGGCGTAGAGGAAGAAGCCCAGCACGGTCAAAATGGCGGCGGCGACGAAGCCGACGGAGAGCAGCCCGAACAGCCCCTGCCGCTCCGGGCGCACCTGTTGGGCGGCGATGCGGGATTGGGGTTCGTCTCGCAGCCAGCCGCTCAGCCGCCGCTCCGCCAGCGCCTGGTCCAGCGCCTGGTTGTCCAGCCCGCTGGCGGTGCGCAGCCAGATATGGTGGGGCATTTCCCCGCCGGCAGCCTCGAAAATCGTCTCCAAATTGCCCACGAACATCGCCCCGTCCTGCTCCGGATAGTAGCTGGGGAAGTAGTCGAATACCCCCACGATTTGGGCGTTGAGGTCGACGTCGTCTTCCAGCAGCCGCACCTGCAGCCGGAACATATCCCCCACGGAGAGCCCGGTCTGATCCAGGAAGTTCTGGGAGACCAGCATCGCGTCGGGGCTCAGCGCCAGGCTGTTCATCAAGCTGCCCAGCCGTTCGGCGGCGAAATCATACCGCCAGAAGGCTACCTGCCCGAAATCCACCCGGTCCACACCCAGATACATCCCCCGGGTCCGCTCGCCGGCGGCGAAACCGGTGGCCCGGTAGCGGCCTACCCGGGCGGCGGACTGGACGCCGTCGATCTGCTCATATTCAGAGACCGGCAGGAAATAGTAGGTGGGGGCGGCGCTGGCGCCCTCCTCCCCCGCGCCGCCGACGAACGCCTGCCCGGCTTCATACAGCCGGATGTCGGAGCCCACCTTATAAAACATCTGGTCGAACAGATGCAGGTCCAGGGTGCGGGCCAGGGAGGCGGTGAAGACCGAGAGGCTGACGGTGGAGATGAGCAGGATCAGCGGGGTGAAATAGAGCCCAGGCGCCCGGGCCAACTGGCGGGCAGCCAGCAGCAGGCCGACGCTTTTGCTGTTGGAAAGCAGCCAGCTGAACCCGCGCATCAGCCAGGGGAGCAGCCGCAGGAAGAAGAGGGTCACCGCCAGCACCGCCAGCGCCGGCACCAGAAACAGCAGCGGGTTCTGGAACAGGTTGGCCTCGCCGCCGGCATCGGAAGCAGGCAGCACGATGGTCCCCTGCTGCTGCAGCTGGTAGAAGCCGTAGCCGGCGGGAATGGCCAGCAGCAGATCCAGCCAGGCGCGCTGCCACCAGGGGCGGCGCAGGGAGCGCGCTTTCTCCATCCGGTAGGTGACCACGGTCAATTTGGCGGCGGTGATGGTGGGCCACACCTGGGCCACCAGCGCCAGCCCCATGGCCAGCAGGCCGATGCGCAGCGCCGGGCCGTTGAGGGCCACCCGCAGCCTGGTATCGGCGGAAAAATCAAGGAAACTGCGGGTGCGCCCCATCAGCTGGGTCAGCAGCAGCGCTAAAACCGTGCCGGCAGCCAGGGCCACCAGGGCCAGCAGCACGCTTTCCAGCACGGCGATGGAGACGATCTGAAAGGAGGTGGCCCCACGGCTGCGCATCACCGCGATCTCATTGCGCCGCTGGTTGACCGCCAGCCCTACCACCAGGGCGATGAACGCCAGCACCAGCAGGGTCACCGGCACGTTGAAGGCGTAGAGCAGCACGCTCAGGGAGCCGGTGGAGCGGCTGTACCGCTGCAGCGCCTCCACCGGTGAGCTGCGCAGGTTGGAGTCGGGCAGCAGTTGGCCCATCTCCCGCTCCACCGCCGCCGCCCCGGCGAGCAGCCGGGCCACATCCTGGGTATCGACCCGGGAGCCGTCCATCACCAGATACCACAGCCCCAGGGAAATATCCTCTTCCAGGATGGGATCGATCCGGTTGGAGAGGGTCTCGGCAGGGATGTAGAGCAGATTGTTGAACACCGCCGGGGCGAAGAACCAGTAGCCGCTGGCGGGGTCTTTGGGGTGCCAGATGCCGGCGACCTGGATGGGGAACTGCAGGGGGATGGTGTCGGCGGGCGCCTGGTAATCATACAGGGTGAACTGCTCACCCACCTGGATGCCCACCTCGGTGGCGAACGATTCGGTGATCAGCACCTCGATGGGGCCGTCGGCACCGGCGGCGGCGGGCATGCCCCCTTCCACCAGATCAATCTGGGCTTCGAAATCGGAGCTGTGGGCGAAATTGACGACGCCCAGCTGGTTGTCCCGGCTGTATGCCGTCTCATTGAGGGCGTACATCTTATAGCCGGGGCTCTCATAATGGGTGACGAACTGCTCCAGGGGCAGCCCCAATTTGCCGGCGCCGCTCTCCTGCAGGTAGCCGCTGACCGCCTCGATCTCGGACAGCGGCTTATCGCCATACCAGGCGCCCACATAGTCGAACATATAGGAAAAGGGGGGACGGCTGCTGTTGTTGTCTTTGCGGCCTAGCTCTTCCTGCAGCACCCGGTAGTAGACGGCGTCGGCGTACAGGGGCACATTCATCAGCAGGGCTACCGCGGTGACCAGCCCGAAGCTGGTCGCCAGGGTCAGCCCCCGCTGGGCCATCAGCCGCTTGATCACAATGATGAATACGGCCCGGAACCGGTTAAGCGCTCTTATCATAAGGATACGGTGTCAACAAACGGCAGCAGCCCATTGCTCGGGGATGCTGCCCGATGGCGGCTACGGGCCGACGACCTGCTGGCCCTGGGCCAGCCCGGAGACGATTTCCACCCGGCCGTCCCCTTCAATACCCAGCTCCACGTCTACCCGCCGCTGCCCTTCGCCGTCCTGAATGACGGCGAAGTAGCGCCCGCCGAATACCCGCACGGCGCTGCGGGGCAGCCAGAGGACGTCCTGCCGCTGGTCAACCAGGACAGTGACCATCACCCGGTCGCCGGGGGTGAAGCCGGCTGCCTGGGCGGGATCGTCAAATTGAATGCGGGCAGTGCCGTCGGCGTCGCCCTGGCTGCTGCCGGCCCCGTACGGATAGGGCAGCTGGCGGACGGCGCCGCTGAGCAGCTCTCCAGGGCCGCCGCTGAGGCTGATCTGGGCGCTCATCCCTTCGGCCAGCTGCCGCATCAGGTCGGAGGTGATGTCGCTGCTCACTTCCATTTGGCTGGTGTCCGAGACGATCCCCAGCAGCTCCCCTTCCTCCACCGCCCGCCCCTGGGACAGGCTGAGGGCGGAAACGGTGCCGTCGATGGGGGCGGTGATTATTGCCCGCTGGATCTGCGTTTCCCACTCTGCCACCGCCAGGGCGGCTTGATCTACCGCCGCCTGCAGCAGCGGATCGACCGCAACCGATAATTCGTCCAGGTCCAATTGAGCCAGCTCCCGCTGGTAGCTGAGCAGCTGGATCTGGTACGCCTGCTCAGGGTTGGGATTATCGCCGGCAGCTTCCTGGGCATGGGACAGGTTGAGCTCGGCGATGGACAGGGCGATTTCCGCCCGCCGTTGGTCGCCCGCGCTCTGGTCGGCGGCAGCCAACAGCCGGGCGCTGGCGATATCCAGTTCAGATTGGGCCAGGGAAAGCTGTTCCTGGAAGTAGCTGGTGTCCATCAAGGCGATGGGTTCGCCGGCGGCGATGGGTTCGCCGGCAGAGACCAGCGGCTGGGCCACCGTACCGCTCATGGAGGCGATCAGGGGCGCCTCCACCACCGCGGCGATGCGCCCGGAGAAGGAGATCTGGGTGCTGACGTCCCCCTGCTCGACGGTGTAAACCGGCTTCAGCGGGATCACCGGTGTGGGCAGCGGGGTGGGCTCGCCCACCTCCGAAGTCCGCCGCGGCTGGCCTTCCTGCCCGCCGCAGCCGGCTAGCAGTAGGACGAGCAGCATCATTGTCCAACGTTTTTTCATAGCGTGCTCCGATAGCCGCTCCCGCGGCAGCCCTAGTTGGCAAAAAGGGTGTAATTGGCTCA
>JAHEEY010000062.1 GCA_024640485.1 Chloroflexota bacterium
TCAATATGAGCGGATGGCACAACGGGATCAAATCACCAGTCCGTTTTGCCCCCATGACGCCTGCCAGTTGGGCGACCGTCAGCACATCGCCTTTTTTCATATTGCCTTCAATAATGAGCTGCAGCGTTTGCGGCTGCATCGTCACGCTGCCGCGGGCGACGGCGACGCGCTCGGTATCCTGTTTATGGCCGACATCTACCATGCGTGCTCGGCCGCTTTCATCAATATGGGAAAGTTGCTTGTTCATCTGCGTGATCTTATATAATCACGAAGGAGATGACAACTGTTTCTGTTTCCCCGACCCCGTGGACACCGACTTCTTCTGCGCAGACGCTCACATTTGTGCCATTTTTCCACGATAAGTACCGGCTCCATCAAAATTCCCAGAGCGCCGTATCCCGAATCTCCGGCAGCCCGGAACCAATTATTATGTCCAGTTTTTGCCATCTGCTTGCATCTGGTATCATAACGCCCATCAACCGGTTCCTGTGCCTTTGATGACGAATGAGCTGATTATCCGATTCCTTGATTATTTTGGCCTTGTCAACTTATAATAGCCGTTAAGTAAAGAAGGTTCACTACTATGGGGCGATTAACAACTAGGCAGCTGGCAAGCAAACAAAGCCGGAAGAACAAACCCGGTCAAAGATCTTCACTGCAGCCCGGCGATATGCTTCAGAACCGGTACCGCATTGTCGGCACCCTGGGCGTCGGTGGCTTTAGTTCCGTGTATCAGGCCCGGGATATGCGTTTCCACAATGTCACCAAGCTTTGTGCCATTAAAGAGATGATCATCTCTGCCCCGGATCCCCAACTTCGCGAACTTACTATCAAATCCTTCGAGCGTGAATCCAGCTTGCTGGCGATGCTTGATCACCCCGCCATTCCAGATGTGTCCGATTACTTCACTGAAAGTGATCGCAGTTACTTGGTAATGGATATGATCCGGGGTCGCGACTTGGAAGCGTGGTCAGAAGAACAGACGGAGCAGATGAAACAAGAAACTGCGCTGGATTGGCTGCTGCAGTTGTGTAATGCATTGATTCATCTTCACCGTCAGAAGCCGGTCCCTATTATCTTCCGCGATTTGAAACCCTCTAACATCATGCTGGATCAATACAATCGCATGGTGATCATCGATTTCGGAATTGCCAAGCTGTTTGAGACAGGGAACAAGGGGACTATGATTGGGACCGAAGGATACTCACCACCAGAACAGTATCGCGGTCAAGCGACACCTGCCGGTGATATCTATGCCCTGGGCGCCACCTTTCACCATTTGCTGACCCGGCAAGACCCCCGGCTAGAACCCCCGTTTACATTTGCCGAGCGCCCCATCAGCGCAGTCAATCCCAATGTTTCACCCGCCTTCGAGGCGATTATCATGCGATGCTTGGCTTACGATCCTTCAGAACGCTTCCACGATGCGACCGCTCTAAAGGAAGCTTTGGAAATCATCGACAAGCCGGCTCTAGTCAGCCCCGAATTGGCAGCCGTCGCTTCACCAGAAGCAGCTGCCGCTTCGGAAGCACCGGTGGGACAGATCAAACCCCTATGGAAGTTTCAATGTGAAGATGAAATCCGGAGAAGTGCTGCCATCTCTGACGAGATGATATTGGTGGGCGCCTACGACAACAATCTTTACGCACTAACTACAGGCAACGGCGAATTAGCCTGGAAATTCCCCACTTCTGGCGGGCTAGGTTCCGCGCCTTACGTGTACGAGGATTCCGTCTACATTGGGTCTGTCGATCAGCATCTGTACTCGTTGAAGCTGCAGGACGGACGCTTGAATTGGCGATTTGCCACCGAAGGTCCAATCTACTCGTCACCGACGGTGCGCTTTGATCATGTCTTCTTCGGCTCAGATGACGCCAACCTCTACGCCTTGAATATCGCCCAAGGAAAGCCAATCTGGAAAGCTAACGCCTACAGCGCTGTCCGCTCCACTCCCTTCGTAACAGAGAACCATGTGTTCTTTGGAACGGAAGGCGGCTACATCTATTGTCTTGACCTGACCACAGGAAAGAACAAATGGCAATCCCAGGCCAAAAGAGCGGTCACATCATCCCCAACAGTGGTCGATGACATCGTTTTCGTCGGTTCCGTAGATGCGACTTTCCTGGCCCTCGATGCCAGCTCTGGCTGGATCATTTGGCGCTTCCGCGCTCGGCGGCCCATCATTTCCTCGCCAATAGTTCACGACGGCATCGTCTATTTCGGCTCATCAGATGGTTCCCTTTATGCCTTGGACATGGATACAGGGCGCCAACTGTGGGCTTTTGAAACGGAGGGCCAGGTCTCCTCATCAGCCGCCATATGGGGGGAAGCGGTCTACTTTGGTTCTACGGATGGGCATGTTTACAGCGTTTCCCAAAAACGGGGTCAGCTCAGGTGGAAGTTTAAGACCGGTGGAGCTGTTATCGCTTCACCGATTATTGCGGATGACGTCGTCTACATCGGTTCAACCGATCACAATTTATATGCTTTAGCAGTTTAGTTGTTGTCAGCCGGAGCTTAATACCAGCTCCGAATTAATCTATGACGTGTCCGGTGCAGCCGTACACTCAAGCATCACTTTTAAATCGACATGAATGAGTCCGCTGCTTTCTCTGAATCCGACAAAATAGACACTGATGAACTTGTCAATCGGGAACCTTCTGCCGAGGAGGAGCTTGCCACGAGTCAAGACCCGAATGAGGGGCGTGAAGTGGTGACTGGGTTGATCGAACATCCCTCAAAACAAGAGCAGGAAACTGCGATTATTCGCAGCTTGTCCGGCATCGCTACAGGCGCCATTACCAGACAGGAACCTATCTTGAAGGTGGCCAAAATATGCCATGTAGGCGCGGTCAGGGAACGAAATGAAGATTCTTGCCTGCTATTCCAATCAGAAGCTGGCGGACATTTCGCATTAATGCCCTTTGGTCTATATATTGTCGCTGACGGCATGGGGGGACATGTCAACGGTCATATCGCCAGCAAGATCGCCTCTCGCACTGCGGCACAAAGCATCGTTGACAATATCTACATGCCGCTGCTTAGTGATGAGGACACAGGTATTCAAACCCCCATCCAAGAAGTGATGACTGCCGCCGTACAGACCGCTAATGCAGCCGTCTTTAGATCTGACCCAGATAATGACAGCGGCACAACCCTCACCATTGCCCTGATACTTGGCCCCCGACTTTATATCGCCCATGTCGGTGACAGCCGCATCTACTTGTTCAATGAAGGCAAGCTTGAACCAGTATCTACAGACCACTCATTAGTGCAGCGACTTCAGGATGTTGGGCAGATGACGGCAGAAGAGGCGACAATCTACCAATACCGGCATGTCCTATTGCGTGCAGTTGGACAGACCGAGCAGGTCGATGTAGACACCTACATGCGCCGCCTTCCCAAAGCAGGTCGGCTGCTGTTGTGCAGTGATGGCTTACCGACTATGGTCTCGGATGCGAAAATTGAAGAGATCCTGGCTCAAAATAAACCAGTTGAAGAAACAGCAAATAATCTACTTCAAGTAGCGTTGGATGCCGGGGGGTATGATAACATCACTATAATCCTGGTAGATTTCACATTACAGTGAACCTGATGGCAGCACAACTGCAGGGAATAGATAGCGCTTAAATGTCCCAAGATTCCGACTATTATGAAATTCTAGGCGTTATTCCTGCAGCGACCCCCGAAGTTATTCGTGTCGCATTTAACAGCTTGCTCAAAGGTTTCCCGAAGGATACCAGCCCAGAGGACCCCGTTTTTCAACAGGTATTGCAGGCGTACAAGGTCCTGAGTAATAGTAAGCGTCGCGCTACATATGACGCTTTGATGAAAAAAGCCGCAGCCTCTCTGAGAGTTGATGTTCAAGCCAGCAGACTATCTCTGGAATTGTCAGAAACGGAGCAGTTGGCTTACCTGCTAATCGACATCCATTCAAAAGCTCAGAAGTTAAATCCCCAAACTCCGCTCAACCTCAGCCTAGTAATTGACCGCAGCACTTCAATGCGCGGTGAACGCCTGGATAAAGTGAAGGCTGCTGTCAACATACTGATGGCAAGACTGACAGCAGACAATCTCCTCTCTGTGGTTACATTCAGCGATCGGGCGCAGTTGGTGATTCCTGCCGATCACGTCGCTTACAACATTCATGTAACTGCAAAGATAAACAGCATTGAAGCGTCCGGAGGTACTGAGATCTATCAAGGCCTATCTGCTGGCGTGGAAGAGATTCGGCAAGCTCCGCTGTCCAATTATATGAATCATCTCATTCTGCTGACAGATGGGCGCACCTACGGAGACAGCGATAAATGTCTACAACTTGCCTACGCAGCGGCAGAGCAAGGGATAAATATCAGCGCAGTCGGAATCGGCACGGATTGGAACGATGAGTTCCTAGACAAGCTGGTTGCTCCGTCAAGCGGTCACACTGCCTTCATCGAAAACCCAGAAGATATCATCAATCATCTGGGGAAACAGATTAAGGGTTTGGGCCAAGTCTACGCGCAAAATGTACGCCTATCTCTAGATTTCCCTGAAGATGTCACCGTGGAAACTGGGTTCAAATTGACGCCTTTTGCTCAACCGTTAACGATTGAGGATAGACAAATCAATCTCGGGAGTATCGAAGGCCGCGCCCCTTTGTCTTTTCTGTTGGAGCTCAAAATCGCTCCGCAGCAACGGCCCAACCGAATCAATATCCCGCTAAATTTCCTGGCTGACATCCCTTCGCAGGAGATCAAAAACGACCTGGTTTCGGCTCAAGTCCAATTTCTGGCCCTGAAGGATGCCTCGGCAGCATCCCCTTCACCAATCTTGATCAAAGCGGTCCGCATGTTGAATATGTATCGGATGAGTGAGAAAGTCCAAGATGATGTTGAAGCGGGAAAGACAGATGAAGCCGCTGCTCGTATGGGGCATCTCTCAACTCGTTTGCTCGAACTGGGTCAAGCAAAATTGGCACACCAAGCCCACACGGAAACGGTCCGTCTGGCATCCATGGGTTCGGTTTCAGAAGAGGGCCGCAAACGGCTCAAATACGGCACCCGCGCCCTTCTTGAGCTAATTGATTGGGATTCCAACAAAGATGAATAAATGCAGTGAGTGCGGTGCCACTCAGCCAAAAGGCACCATGTTTTGTGACGAGTGCGGCAACGCCCTTTTGTCAAATGCCCTTTTATCCAGGGCGCCAGTACAACGGGAAGCGATGCCTTTTTCCCGCGGTTCACGACACTCCGCTCCTCTGCCGTTAGCCGAACGGAAACTCTCATCGGACACACCACCTAGAACGGTTACCTTTGTTGTCCCTGGTAGCCGAAATCATTTAAAGATAGAATTGAAAGAGCAGGCCATTATCGGCCGGAGTGACGCTCATTCAGATGTTGCTTGTGAAATCGACCTGACCGAATATGGCGGGCTAGAAATGGGTGTTTCTCGCGTTCATGCCAGCCTGCTGTTGACCGACCAGGGGGTTTGCCTTTGTGATTTAGGCAGTACCAATGGTACCTTACTAAATAATACCAGCTTGGCACCCAAACAAGCCTTCCTGCTCCACAATGGGGATGAAATCCATTTTGGAGACTTGCTTGTTCACATCTTTTTCGAAGCTTAGAGAGGTGCGATCATGATTTCAGTATTGGTTCATATTGCTAATGAAGATGCGGTTGAATGCGAACTAGAAGAGTTTCCCGATGCTGGCTCTTTGTTTGTGACCTTACACAATCCGCGCCGGAGAGATGGTAAGGATCTTCACTATTTGGATGAAGATGTAACCACAATTCTGGTTCCGTGGTGGCGGGTAAACTTTATTCAGATTATGCCGTCGGCTGGTGCCGAGGAAGTCATTGGCTTTGTGCGTGAATAATGGTTGAAAAGATTCCCTCCAACCTCGAGACGGAAGCGCCTCGAGTTATACTCATTGTCGATGATGAATCACGCATGCGCCGATTCATTCGCATGAATATGGAATTGGAAGGCTATCAGGTTTTCGAAGCCGAAAATGGCATTCAGGCATTGGATCAAATCCGCCAACACACCCCCGATCTGGTGATCATGGATGTGATGATGCCTAAGATGGACGGCTTCGAAACATTGAAGCTTCTGCGGGAAATCTCCACCGTGCCGGTCATCCTCCTTACCGTGAAAAGCGACGAAGAGGACAAGATACACGGTCTGGGTTTAGGAGCGGACGACTATGTCACCAAACCTTTCAGCCCGCGGGAGCTGAGCAGCCGGGTCAGCGCCGTCCTCCGGCGAGCCGAGTGGCCGGCACCACCTCCAAGAACAATCCTGCGCATCGACGATCGGCTGTCCATCGATTTCAATCGGCATCAGGTTATCGTCGATGGTGACCGCATTGATTTGCGGCCTACCGAATATCGTTTACTCAATCATTTGATTCAAAACGCGGGCTGGGTAATTCCCCACGACACCCTATTGGCTAAAGTCTGGGGATACGAGTATCGGGACGAAACCCACTATCTGCGGCTGTATATCAACTATCTGCGGAAGAAGATTGAACGCGATCCGGCGAACCCTGAGTACATCGTAACAGAACGCGGGGTTGGATACCGCTTCATCGATATCAAGAAATCGTAAGACGACAATCTCGGAGCTGTTTCTCTTTCCCACCAACCACTATCCACTGCAGATCGAGGATCTAACATATCAGGAAAAATGAAACCCATTGATTATTCCGATGGTTTCATTTTTCCTGCTTCTCGATTATCATTGAAGGCTATGGTTCACCATATTGCATTAGACGGCGAGCAATTCTTTGATCGCATCAAAAGCTACCTCCAACTAGAGGATCGCATTAAGGTGCAGGAGGCGTTTTCGCTTGCTCGCAGAGAGCATGGCACTCAACGGCGCAAATCTGGCGAGCTATTCTTCACACACCCTTTAACCGTCGCCTATTATCTGGCCGAATACCAGCTAGACGCATCGACTCTGGCGGCCGCCCTGCTCCACGATGTTGCCGAGGACACCTTTGTCTCTGTGGCTGAAATCGAGGCGCAATTTGGTCCTGAAGTGGCCAAATTAGTGGATGCGGTCACAAAACTGAAGAACGTCAGTGCCGGCGTTGCCAAGGGTAAACACCTGACGCCAAAAGAAATCCAAGATGCCTCGCTGCACAAATTGTTTGGGGTCATGACCACCGATGTCCGCGGCGTTATCATCAAGCTATTTGATAGACTGCACAACATGCGCACCATCGGGGCGATGTCGTACTCCAAGCAAGTTCAGAAGGCGGATGAAACCCTCTCAGTTTACGCCCCGCTAGCCAACCGGTTGGGAATGTGGAAGCTCAAGAATGAGCTGGATGCATTGTCGCTGGAAGTGCTAAACAACCGGGCTTACTGCATCGTCAAGCAAAATCTCGAAAACATCCATGAAGAACACAAGAAGGTGTTTGGGCAGGTTAAAGATGAGATTATCAGCTGTCTGGCGCAGCACGATCTGAAGGTCTACGATGTGGTGCTCACGCCAGAGAATATCTACACGGTCTATCAAGATCTGGTGGCATCAAACCTTTCCTATCACGATGTGGACCGAACCATGCGGCTGGTAATATTGCTTGATGGCCTGACCTCATGTTATCTGGCATTAGGCTTGCTGCACCAGCTGTGGAAGCCAGTCCCAGGCACCTTCGATGATTATATTGCCGTGCCCAGAGATAATCTTTACCGCTCATTGCATACGACGGTGGTATTCACCAATGGACAGCATATCAAGCTGAGATTGAGGACGACCGCCATGGATGAGGTGTCGGAAATAGGGGTCATGGCCCGCTGGTATTATGCGGGCACCCCTCTGTGGACGCGCGGCATTGCCGAAAGAATCGAAGCTTTCTTCGGGAACATCAATGAGAATATCAATGTCGAACCCCTGAACCCTGCCGCCGGCGTAAAAGGAGTGGTTGAGGATGTGTTCCGCAAGCAGATCCGGGTCTATACGCCGCAAGGCGAACTGGTGGAGCTGCCGCAAGGAGCAACGCCCATCGATTTCGCCTACGCCATTCACACAGGATTGGGCAATCAATGCCATGCTGCCTATGTTAATGAATCCTTACGCCCACTCAATAAGCCCCTCAACGACGGCGAACGGGTTCACATCGTCAAGAAACTACGCGCCCAACCTCAACGTGCCTGGCTGGATGAAGATTTGGGCTATCTGGCGACTAATTATTCCCGCTCCCATGCTCGCCGCTGGTTCCGCCGGCTCACCCTGGAAGAGGCCATTTCTCAAGGGAAACAGCTGCTCCAGTACGAGCTGGATATGCTGGGCTTCCAGGATTATTCTCATGAGAAAATAGCCGAATCTTTCAAATATCAAGATACGCAAGAGCTGTACCACAGTCTAGGACGCGCGGAAATTTTGCCGACGGTGGTGGCAACCAGGGTCTTGGAAGACAAATGGGATCAAGAGCCTGTCAGAGACCTTGATAACATCGTCTATTCGTATCAGGGTGAAAAGTTCATCATCACTGACGCCAATTATCGCAACCTGCGCATCTGTGGTTCGTGTGAGCCGCGTCCCCGAGACCAGATCGTCGGCTTTGTCCGCGTGGATCGCGGCGTAACCGTCCACAAAGAGAGCTGCCACACGCTGCACCCGGAACGGCTTTCCGGCCGGCTGTTGAAGCTGGGCTGGGGAGAGGCGACTACTCGCCGCGCCCGTCTGGTTACCGTTCAAATCGATGTCTATGATCGGCCGGGGCTTCTCTTTGAAATCACCCAGTTGATGCAGGAACAGCAGATAAATATCATCTACATCAACACGCTTCCCCGCCACAAAGGTGAAATGAACCTTGTGCTCAGCCTTGAAGTGATCAGCCCCCGCCAGCTGGTTGGCATACTGCACCAGGTTCACGCTGTAGTTAATGTCTTCTCTGTGCGCTGCCTCCCCAAAGGTCCGCCGCAAGAAGAAGACGCCCCTCCACCAGCACAGCTGGCTGCCTAGCAGAAGTCGGGACTTCTTACTTATCGTAACCGTTTCAGCCACAGTCACGCCGCCCCAGCCTTCGAATTTTCAAGGGTCCTCTCAACCGCCTCTTGGCTTTACTGATGGGAACACCTTATAATTGCGGCTACTGACTTACCTCTTTCCCAGCACACTATCGCGCAGCTAGCAGGACTTATCATGTCAGATGCAAAGAAAGTACTAGTGGTCGACGACCACTTCGAGATGTTAGATTTTTTGCGTTCAATGCTGGAGCTATCTAGCGAAGATTACGAAGTGCTGTCCGCACCCTCAGCAGAAGATGGGTTAGCGGAACTGGGAAAAGCGGATTTCGATTTGCTAATCACTGACGTGCGCCTGCCCGGGATGAGCGGCTTTGACTTGGTAAAGCGTGTCAAGTCCACCAATCCAGATATTCCCATCATCATGATCACCGCATATTCATCAAAACAAGGACAGAAGGAAGCCTCTGAACTTGGTGTCTACCGCTATTTTAAGAAGCCGCTTGACACCGATGAACTGCTAACATCTGTTCATACCGCGCTCTATGGGGATTTGGTTGTTTATGCTGACGGACCAGATGTGTTTCCGACGATCGCCCCAACGGCAGGAGATATCGTCATTCCCGATGATGTCTCTAGACGTTTGGCTACGCTGAGGACGGACACCGGCGCCGCCCGACTTACTTTGGCAACCGTAGCCGGGGAACTCCTGCTCCAGGTCGGCAGCGGACGCAATCTGAATTTCTCCCGGTTGATCTCCCTCATGGCCCACAACCTCAGCAACAGCTTTCAGCTGGGCAAGGAACTGGGTGGTGACGATCCCACGACCATCCAATATCATTCAGGTGAAGAGATTGATCTGTATATTGCCAATGTAGGGCGCGATTATTTCCTAGCCATCTTCTTCGATGCTCAAGCGAGGCGAGGGCGGATCGGAACAGTCTGGGTATTCGCGCAGCGGGCGATCAAAGATCTCTTGAAAATGCTGCCGTCACTGGAATTGGCAAGCCGATCGCCGGCTGACCCGTCCAAGGCACCCACGCCGTCACCCGCGGTTGAGTCGCTCAAACAGCCCGATCTCCCAGAAGATGCTCTATCCAAGCCGGAGAAACCATCACCGAAGGAAGCGGCAGCCCCGACCTTGCTGTCGGCAATTGATGAACAAAGCCCGCCAATAGAGCAGCCTGAACCCCTAGCTCCGACAAGCGCCGATGGCTTTTTCATCCTGGGCGAACAGGGAGGGGAAGAAGATTTGGATGCGTTTTGGGGAGAGCCGGCTGAGCAAGATCAAGCCGGAAGTGGGGCACCGAAGCCGGACACGCTCTCTTTTGAAGAAGCCCAGCAACAAGGCTTCATCAGCTTTGCCCAAGACCTTACGGCCGCGGATTCACTTCCTCAAAACGATGATCCTCTGAGCTCATTGGCTGTCCCCGCCTCTGGCGCCGCCAATGATGGCATAGACGCAGCCCAACTTGACGAATTTTGGGACAGCGCCATTTCAACAGACGCCGACGAGAAAATCAACGGCAAGTCGCTTTCTTTCGAAGAGGCTCAACGCCAGGGCCTGATCTCCCTGGAACTGCCGCCGGAAGAGCCAGCAGCGAGCAGCCTGGATGCCGCCAGCAAGCCAGCTGATAGCAAGTCAGCCAGCGGCGATTCTTCACTGTTGGATGATTTATCAGTAGACGCAGACGTGGATCTGGACACCTTTTGGGATACTGCGCTAGAAGAAGAGTCGTCAGAAGAAAATGAGCAAACTAGTGGGCTCTCGTTTGAAGAAGCAAAGCGCCGAGGGCTGTTTCGCGACGAATCAGCTGAGCACAGTCCTGAAGGTTGACCCGTCAATCGATGGGTGCAATAAATCAGAAATACCTTTTGCTCCTGGCTGAAGCTTGCTTCTGCTTCCCCGCCATTTCCCTTTCCAGATAGGTAATAATTTCCACCGCCACATCAATCCTGGTGACTTGCTCGATCCCCTCCAGGCCTGGGGATGAATTGACCTCAAGCAGCAGCGGGCCGCGATTGGATTGAAGGATGTCTACCCCGGCGACACCTAATCCATGCGCCTGCACAGCGGCTAGAGCTAGCTGTTCCGTCTCTGGATCCAGTACTGCTGATTCGGCGGTTCCGCCTAAGTGCAGATTTGAGCGAAATTCTCCGCTTGCGGCGATTCGCGTCATGGCGGCTACGCAGCGATCCCCGACTACAATGACCCGCAGATCCTTTCCGTCAGCCTCGGCGATAAACTCTTGGACAAGAGCCTGCCTGTTCGCGCCTCGCAATCTATCCAATACCGCATATGCGGTGGCCATATTCGGCACCAGCAGTACGCCTCGGCCTTGAGTGCCTTGCACCAGCTTGACGATTACTGGCGTGCCGCCCACAGTCTGAATGGCCGCATACAACCCGCTTGGCTGCGCGATAACCGCTGTTCTGGGAATTGGCAGTCCAGCCTGGCTCATGATCTGCAAGCTCTGGAGCTTGTCACGGGACTGCGCAATCGCGGTGGAACTTGCCGTCGTGAGTATGTCGCATGACTCAAATTGGCGCACGACTGCCAGTCCGTACTGGGTAATAGATGCGCCAATGCGAGGGATAATCGCGTCCACCTGGGGCACGTAGTGAACCTTACCAAGGCGCTGATTCAGGTTGATTCCTATAGAATGGTAGGCTGACTGGACTACTTTAATGCCATCATCTCCACCATCGCCGGCACCCACCTCTACGGCGACAGCCATCGTATCAATCACGGAGACATCATGTCCCCGGGACCGAGCCGACTGTATCAACCGTTTGGTGCTGTACAAGGTGCGATTGCGCGATAGTATCCCAATTCTCATTTCAGTTCCGTTTGATATCTGGTAACAACATTGACCTCTCGACTTGTCTCTCCCATTCTACCACCTCTTTCACCAATCTTGGTCGGGTGTTAGCATAGGCTAAGCCCAGGGGAACGGTTTTTGACCCACCTTTTCATTGTCGCTACAATCACGGGGTTGACTGGAGAACGACAAGAATATGAATGACTCAGTGGATACATACGTAATCGTCCCAACTTACAATGAAGCCGACAACTTGGATGACCTCTTGTCTCAACTGCTAGACCTGCCCGTGTCGCTGGGAATTATCGTTGTAGATGACAATTCACCAGACGGTACCGGCGATTTGGCCGACAAGTGGGCAGCGGAGCGGCCTGACAGAGTTCATGTCCTGCACCGTCCGGGAAAGATGGGGCTTGGAACAGCCTATATTGCCGGATTTAAGTTTGGACTGGCAGAACTTAAGGCGGCCCGGCTAATGACCATGGACGCGGACTTCTCTCACAATCCACGGTATATTCCCGACATGATCGCGCTCAGCCAGCAGAAACACATCGTTATCGGTTCCCGATATGTACCTGGCGGCGGTTCAGTAGATTGCAGTTGGAAGCGGGTCTTGTTGAGCAAAGGGGCTAACTTCGTAGCTCGCTCTGCCTTAGGGCTGAAGGCGAACGACACCACAGCAGGATTTCGCCTTTACCGACGTGAAGTGTTGGAATCGATTCCACTGAACCAGATATTCTCCAGCGGCTATTCCTTCCTGGTCGAAATGCTTTTCATGTGCCAGCGCAGAGGATGGCAGGTGGGTGAAGTACCGATCATTTTTGAGGACCGCAGACGAGGCGCCACCAAGATTTCTCGCTCCGAGGTGTTTCGAGCTCAATACACCATCTTGCGGTTGTTCCTGCGCCGCTTACGCGGTGGTGAACCACGTCGACCCGCAGAACCAGTTACTTCATGATACATGTAAGCTGTAATTTATGCGGTAAAGATGATTGGCGGGTAAGGTTTCCCGCAACTATGGATGGCGCCAGGCTTGATGTTGACGCCTTCCGCTGTACCACCCCCGACTATGGAGACCATGCCCAGATTGTGGAATGCCACCATTGTGGTCTGGTTTATGCTAACCCCCGCTGGTCTTCGGAACAACTGGTCGATGCGTACATGGCGGTGGAAGATGAGACCTACCAAGAAGAGAGAGCCGGACGTGAACTCACGTTTGAGAAACACCTGCAGGCCCTGGAAAGAAGAACAGGACCGGCGGCAGGTCGCTCCTTATTGGACGTTGGTGCCTACATCGGTGTCTTTGTCGAGGCGGCAGCCGCTTCCGGCTGGGACACCTGGGGGGTTGAGCCGTCTACCTGGGCTGTATCCAAGGCCCAGGCGAGAGGGCTCAAGGTAATCAACGGCACCCAGGATTCACCTGAATTACAGGGGCGTACATTTGACGTTGTCACGATGTGGGATGTCATCGAGCACGTCGATGACCCATCCGGAGAACTGGCCAAGGCGTATCAACTACTTAAGCCAGGCGGTTGGCTGGCAGCCCATACCATGGACATCGACAGCCTGGCTGCCCGCTTGATGGGCCGCCGATGGCCGTGGCTGATGAATATGCACCTCTACTACTTCAGTCAAAACAGCCTGGCCCAGATGCTGACGGCAAATGGGTTTGAAGTTGTGTGGTCTGGCGCCCAGGGGCGTTATCTCAGCCTGGGATATCTGGCTACCCGCATCGGTGGTTTAAGTCCGCTGCTAGGCCGTATCGCCACCCGGCTGGCGAAGGGGCTCAAGCTTGACAAGCTGGCCATCCCGGTCAACTTCGGCGACCTATTTACCGTTTACGCTCGCCGAAAAGCATAGCTCCTTTGAATTTTTGGGTCTGCGCATCGGGGCAGTTGAGCGTACATTCACATCTCGAACACATGTCGTCATGCCAGCACGGTTCCACCTATCCCGAATTATCCGGCACCTTCGCATTCCTGATGTTCTCCTTCTTGATTCCCTGGCAGACTTCGTTCCTGTCAAGTTCATTGGCTTCTGTCTGGCAACCCTTGTATCATCGTCTTCGCAAGGTCTGCCAGCCACTAGCGGCATGTCGCCACTCTCATCAGGCCACTTTGCTGCCACTGGTGCAATCGCGGAGTACAGAGCAGCGGCTGGTACGGTCTAAGAGGCACCGCTGATATTTAGAGATCGATACCAACGCAGAAACAGGAGTGGTCTGACATGAGTACGCGCCGCCTATTCTTTTTTCTGTTCGTCATCGCCCTCTTTGTGATGGGTATCCGGGAGACGCTGGATCCCGACATGTGGTGGCACTTGAGGACTGGCGAGTACATACTTGACAAAGGCCTTCCCCAGCAAGATCTCTTCTCTTTCACAGTTCCTGAACACGACTGGATCACCCACGAGTGGATGTCTCAGCTCAGTATGTGGGGCATCTATCAAATTTCTGGCTTACCTGGGTTAATCATCGCATTCTCGCTGCTGATCACGCTCACTTTCTGGCTGTTGTACAAAAGCAGTCCGGGGCAGCC
>JAHEEY010000443.1 GCA_024640485.1 Chloroflexota bacterium
GCGCCGACGCCCTGTTTGTGGCGGTGGGCAAGGCGGGGCTGATCACCGGCGACATGATCAAGCCGGGAGCGGCGGTCATCGATATCGGCATCAATCAGGTAGAGAAAGCTGATGAAAACGGGGTGATGCAGACCAGAACGGTAGGCGATGTGGATTTTGAGTCTGCCCTGGAAGTCGCCGGCTGGATCAGCCCGGTTCCCGGCGGCGTCGGCCCGGCGACCTTATCTATCCTGATGCGAAACGTGGCTGCCGCCACCGCCATTCAGAAGGCGACCTACGAACGCACCATCATGGCAGATAACTAGCGTTCTTTCTACTGACACGATTGGCCCGCGAGATGGCTGTCTTCGACAGCTGCTTCGCGGGTCATAGCTTCTCTAGCCCCTCTCAAGTAAACGCAATCTCCCAAGCGGCTGACCTGCCATCGGCCCGATCCACGCTTTCACTAACCGTCTGGCTGCTTCAGTAACAGCAGATAGCGCCCTCGCTTCCCTTCATCGGTGCTGGTGTACAGATAGGTGGCCCCGTCCACCAGGACGATGTCTGCGTGTCCCAGCCCAACATCACCGGGCAGATCCCGGATGATGGGATTGTCCGGGTATTTCTCCCACGGCCCGTCTATTTCCAGGCTGACGCTGCGGGCCAATCCCAGGGCGAACTGGTTGTCGACCACTGCCGGATTGGACGGCCCGCGCACCCCTTCATAGCTCATGTAATAGTGGTCCCCAACCCGGACCACATCAGCTGACGAGATAGTGCGGTATTCGAAGTACGGATTCGCTTCGGCGCCAAACAACTCCACCGGCCCGTACCCCAGATCGGCGCCGAACAGCGGGTTGTTGTCGCACTCCACCATCCCCGCCGCCCCTAGTCGGCGGTCACCCTTATAGCAGCCCATATGGCCCGGCGCCTTGCCCATCCCCACAAACAGATACAGGGTCTCCCCGTCCACGTAGATCCCCGGCGGCCCGCCTGCCAGGCAGTCCCATTCCTGGTTGGCGTAGATGTTGGGATGGCTGCCGATCAGTTCATACGGGGCGCAGCCGCCGTACGGGTAGGTCCAGATCCAGGTGCCTTCGACATGGGCGTACTCTGACCAGTTGAGGCCGTCGGCGGTGGTCCGCAGGAAGTCGTACGCTCCGAACTCATAGGCCAGGTACCCGGCGTCCTCGGTGAAGAAGACCCGGGGGTACTGCTGCTGGGCGATGTGGTCTCGCCGGTTTTCGCAGGGGCAGGCGGCGCACTCAAACAGGCAGACCGGCTCCTCCAGAGTGAAGCTTTGTCCGGCATCGTCGCTCTGCCAGCGGGTGGTGCAGCCGGGGAATTCGACCGGATCGCCGCACTGGTCCATGACGCCTGCCGACTGGAAGCTGGCGTGCAGGTATGACCAGAATTTGCCATCGCCCACGTAGACGGTGTCGGACTCGCCAATGGGCAAGCCGGTATCGGCGACCTCCAAAACCCACTCAGCCTCGCCGTTCCAAAACTGCTCCAAATCAGCCAGTTCCCTTCCCGCCGGCGGGTAGAATCCGTAGGCCGGCGTTGGCGTGGAAGTTGGGGTCGCGGTTGGTGTGGCTGTCACCGTAGCCAAGGCCGTGGGCAGCGGCGTCAGAGTTGGCGGCGACGCCAGGGTGGGAGCCGGCAGATCAGTCGCCAATGCTGCCGTCAGAACGCCGGTCGCTGGTTCGGCGGCTTCCGGCGGCGCTTCTGTCGTTTCAGCTTCCGGCGGCGCCGCTTGACGGCAGCCGGCAGCCGCCAACAGCAGTCCAGCGGCCACTATCCCAACGGTCAGGCTGCGGGTGAAAGTAGATACCATCTGTTCCTCCAGGAGCACGCCGCATCAGCTGAGTTACTTATCCTCAGCAGGCGGCAGCGGCCCGCAGCCATTATACCGGATCAGGCTGCCAGCCGTGCAGCGGAACAGGAAAGTCGGAAGCTCCGCCAGACAGGCCTACCTCCGGATCACCGGCAAGAACACCTTGTCACCGATCAATATCTCGGCCCGGTCGCTGTGCAGCACCCGGACACCGTCGCCGGACGATTCCAGCAGCTCGGCCCGGACGCCGACTGTACCCGGCAGGCAGCATCTCTGGAAGGTCACCTGAAACTGTCCGCTGCCGTCGGTACTGCCGGTCTCCACCTGTTTGCCGTTCACGGTACCATATCGGTCATCCCCTTCCACGCCAATGCGTACCGGCTGATTTGGGACTGGATCACCGTACCGGTCGCGGACGATGGCGGTCAGGGTGGTGCTGGTAGGCCCGCCGGCAGGCATGACCAGTTCTCCGACCTGCAGTTCGATCTGGTTGGCCGGCGGATCCGCGATTTCGATGTTGGTAGTTTCCTCGATGCCGTTGACCGATGCTGTCACTGTGGCGGTGCCGGTGGCGGCGCCGCTGGTGAAGGTGACCCGGAAGAACCCCCCGTCAGTAAGGGCCGCTTTCTTGGGGCTGATCGTCCCCAGGGTGCTGCTCAGCTGTACCACGGTGCCGTCGGCCACCGCCGCGTTCTGGGCGTCGGTGACCATCACATCCAGCACCACCTCTTCGCCCCCTGGGCGCAGGTAGCCGGTTGGATTGTGGATCGCTATCGTCGCCGCCGGCCGGGTACGGGTGACCCGGGCGGAGCTGGTATCGCTGATCACCCCTTCTTCCACCTCGGTGGCGGTCAGCACGACCTGACCGCTGCTGCCGCTGGGCAGGCTGCTGGCCTGGCTGCCCATGGTCACGTACGCTTCAATCAAGGTCGACTGCCCGGCATTGACGCAGAAGTTGCCGAACACGCCGTCGATAGACCAGCCCGGCGGCAGCGAGCTGTCCAGGGCATAGCAGTGACGGTAGCTGTCGTCGTTGTACAGCCGGAACTGCACCGTCGCCGCGCTGCCATCGCTGGTACGGTCGCCCAGGGAGAGCAGCCGCACCGGCTGGAAGCTGTAAGGTACCGGGTCATTTCGGGTGAAGGCGACCCCGTCAGCTGTTCCGCTGACCCACAGGTACGCCGTGCCCGCTCCTGGCGGGGTAAACGGATCGGCGCCGAATCGGCCGTCGCCGGCCACGCCGTCATTATGGGCGCCATCATCGAACAAGGTAAAGCTGCTGCCGAATGGCAGATTGTTGTTCCCTTTGAAATAGCCGGTCATGCTGAAGGTGTCGGTCGGCTGGCCCAGATCGATCTGGAGGCCGGCGTTGGAAACCGTCGCCAGGGAATGGGGGCTGCGCCCCTCGACCGACAACGGGCTGGCGGCCATATTGAAGAAAGAGTAAGTGCCGGCGCCGGTGGGCCCGGCATCGACAATCGCTTCCCACTCACCAACCCGTCCGTCCACGTCGACCTGCACATACTGCACCAGCCCCAGGTCCAGACAGAGGACGTTGGCGGTGTCGCCGCAGTTCACCGTCGAGCCATCAGGATAGTTGATCTCAAGCGGTTCGAAACTGCCGCTGTAGCCGGTCAGCAGGAAGCCGATGCCGGTCATGCTGCTGTCCACAGTGACGGTGTAGCTCTTGGTGGGCTGCGCCGGCGCCGGGATGAATTTGTAACCCATGCCGTCGCGGGCCCCGGCGCTGTCGTTGAAGCTGACCTGAACGCTGGCATCGGTAGAAGTCTTGTCTTCGATGCCGATGGTGGCGCTGCCGGCGCCGCTGGCGGCGACATCCGCGTATTGGAAGCGGATCTCTCCGGTGCTCAGGTTGAGCAGTGTTTCGAAGTTCTGGAAAGCAAAAGAATCCGCTATGGGGTAATAATCGCGGTATTCAATGGCGAACCATTGTCCGGAGTAATGAGAGTAGATCTTGCCGTTGTCGCCGCACGCCTCCGGGCTCTCCCCCTGCAGGCAGATGACCCGGTGGTCCAGGTCATCCCAGTAGGTGTAGATAGCGTTGCTGGGCCAGCTGTTGTTAGGGATACCTAGGTTGAGCGGCGCAGAGCCGCCGTAGTTGGCGTTGTTGAAGACCATATAGCCGTCTTCGTACACATTGACACTAGAGTTAAGGTCACCGTAGTACCTGAAAAAGCGCTGGAAGGTGAATTG
>JAHEEY010000444.1 GCA_024640485.1 Chloroflexota bacterium
CCCTCCCTGAACAGCGCCTGATCGTCTACCAGCAAGACTCGAATGGTCATAGCCCACACTATCCTATCGGCGGGTCAGCCGGGAACGGTTGCCTCAAGTAGAAAGCCCCTGCCGGGCGCGGTATCGAAGCGAAGCTCGCCGTTTAGCAACTCTACCCGCTCGCGCATACCTATCATCCCAAAACCAGTGGTTCTGGTCGTCGCCGCCCCCACGCCGTTATCCTTCATCTGCAGCCGGACACGGCCATCACGCTGATAATCCAGGGTGACATCCACCCGCGAGGCACGGGCATGTTTGCGCACATTGGTCAATCCTTCCTGCATGACCCGGTACAAGGTCAGCTTGGGATTGGCGTTCAAAGACCGGTGCTCTCCCTGCAGGTGAAATGAGGTAACGATCCCGGTAGCCCGCAGTTCATCCAGCAGCATCTTTAAAGCGTCAGGCAAAGTTTGGCCGCCTACTGGGGAATCGCGCAATGCCGCCACTGATTCCCTGACCGCATGCAACCCCTCCTTGGTTAGCTGCTGCGCCTTACTGATGGCGTCTACAGCTCTGGCAGTATCGGTCTGGATGACCGCTCTGGCGGCCTCTAATTGGACATTGGCTGCCGTCAGATAATGTCCCAGACTATCGTGTATTTCCCGAGCCAGTCGATTGCGCTCCTGCGTGGTGGCTAGTTCTTCCACTTGAACCGCATACCGGCTCAACTGATGGTTCGCTTTCTCCAGCTCTTCAGAAATCGCTTCCGATTGCTTTCGCAGCGCCCGGTCATTCAAACGCAGCTGAGTCACGATTGCCGAAAAGGCTACCGCCGGCACTAGAAACAACGGCGCGCTGACGGCGTTGCTCCAATCACCGGTGCGTATCCCCAGCGGCATCGACAGGCCAAAGATAATGGACAAGTACACTATCCAGCGTCCTTTGCCGGACAATCGCTCCACGGCGGCGCCGACCAGCGGCAGAGGAATCAGCCATGTCCCTGGCCCAAGGAGCAGGAACTGGATCGCCATCACTAACAGAAGTTGTCCGCAGAAATAGATAAACTTGCCCGGGGAAGAGGGGAACCGCTCAAAATACGTGTCGCTGCGCAGCAGCAGTACCAGATAGACAATACCCAACAGGATGGCAATCACTGCTTGTAGAGCGGAAAATGGCAGACTTGCATCCGCGTAAGAGCCGACCAGTGTGATCACAAAGCCAATGCCAACCACCACTATTGAGGTGATCGCTTCCTGCCTATTGGTCCCACTATGTCTGTCCGGTACTGCCGGCATCATCTGGTCCTTTTCTATTTCAACACAGCCAAAGCCGCCTCAGCGACTGCTTCTGCGGTGATGCCGAATTCCTGGTAAAGCGTCTCAAATGGGGCTGAGGCGCCGAAATGATCTAGCCCAATCGCCCTACCCTCGGTGCCCAAGTAACGTTCCCAGCCAAAGGTAATCCCAGCCTCAATCGACACTCTGGCGGTAATAGCGGATGGCAGAACCATTTCGCGATATTCAGCCGACTGCTTGTCGAACAGCTCCCATGAGGGCATTGATACCACTCGGGCGGCTACCCCTTTCTCAGCCAACAGCGACTGAGCTTTTAGGGCAATGTGGGCCTCAGAACCGGTGCCAATGAGAATGGCCTGAGGATTTGGTGCGTCGCTGAGGATATAACCGCCCTTGCCCGCGTCCTTGACCTTTACTGGCTCCCAGGTGGGCAATCCCTGCCGAGTCAATGCCAGCGCTGTCGGGCCGTCGAGATTTTCCAGCGCTGATTTCCAGGCGAGTGCCGTTTCACCAGCCTCGGCGGGGCGAATGACCGTCAGGTTTGGAATGGTCCGCAGAGCCATCAAATGCTCCACTGGTTGATGGGTCGGCCCATCTTCTCCCAACCCGATGCTATCATGGGTGAACACATAGATTACCGGCAGTCCCATCAGCGCCGCCAATCGCACCGAAGGTCGCATGTAGTCGGAGAACACCAGGAAGGTGCCGCCGTATGGGCGGATGCCTCCGTGCAGGAACATCCCATTGAGGATGCCGCCCATGCCGTGCTCTCTAATGCCAAAATGAATATACCGGCCGCTGAAATCTTCCAAGTCCAGCGCAGACTCTCCTTTCAGATCGGTCAGATTGGAGCCAGTCAAATCCGCCGAACCGCCCAACAGCTGGGGCACATGAGGGGCGATGGCATTAAGGGCGATCCCAGACGAAGCCCGGGTGGCGATAGATTTGCCAACCTCGAACTTAGGCAGGATTTCATCCCAATTATCAGGCAGCTGCCCTCCCATGGAACGGCGATAGAGCGCAGCCAACTTAGGGTGCGCCTGGGCGTATCGCTCCATCATTGACTCCCATTCCGCCTGCTGCTCAGCGCCAGCCAATCCACTCCGGCTCATGAACTCACGGACACCATCCGGCACAAAGAAAGCCGGTTCAACCGGAATCCCCAGGGCCTCTTTGGTCAATCGAAGTTCGGCATCGCCCAGCGGAGATCCATGAACTTTGGAGGTGTCCTGACGGTTGGGGCTGCCGTAGCCAATATGGGTCTGACAGGCGATGAGCGAGGGTTGATCGTCTATCTCCTTGGCCTGGGCGATCGCTGCCAGGATTTCCATGACGTTGTGGCCGTCAACTTCGATAGTGTGCCAGCCATATGCCTCAAACCGGGCCAGAACATCTTCGCTGAAACTCAAATCTGTGGAGCCGTCGATGGTGATGCCGTTGTCGTCATAGAACAGGATCAACTTGCCCAAACCCAAATGGCCGGCCAAGGAGCATGCTTCGTGAGAAATACCTTCCATCATGTCGCCGTCGCCGGCGATGGCATAGGTGGTATGATCGACCACACTGAACCCGGGTCGATTGAAGCGCTCTGCCAGCCACCTTTCCGCCAGCGCCATACCCACCGCATTGGCAACGCCTTGTCCCAACGGGCCGGTAGTGGTTTCCACGCCAGGGGTCAAATGGAACTCCGGATGGCCGGGGGTGATGCTGTTCCATTGGCGAAACTGCTTCAAATCGTCCAGAGAAAGCGCGTAGCCCGATAGGTGAAGCAAACTGTACAACAGCGTCGACCCATGACCTGCGGACAGCACAAACCGGTCGCGATCCGGCCATTTGGGATCTTTGGGATTGTGTTTCAGATATTGGGTCCACAAGACCACGGCAATATCGGCCGTCCCCATAGGCATACCAGGGTGGCCGCTGTTGGCTTTCTGGACCGCGTCCATAGCCAGGCCGCGAATGGTTTTGGCAGCAAGATCATGTGACCCTAGTGAATAGCTGGGCATCGTTCGTTCTCCTTGGCAAGGGGCCGTTTGTCGAATGAGCACCTTGCCTGTTGAAAGATAGGTTGACTAGGCGGATTGCGCGTTCAGCTGGCTCAGATTAGCGAGGAGCCATACGGATCGCGCCATCCAGGCGAATCACTTCGCCGTTGAGCATTTCGTTTTCAATGATGTGTATAGCCAGCGCCGCATACTCGTCAGGCTTTCCCAGCCGAGAGGGAAATGGTACTTGCTGGCCCAAAGATTGTCTCGCTTTCTCTGGCAGTCCTGCCAGCATGGGGGTATCGAAAATGCCGGGGGCAATGGTCATCACCCTGATACCGTGCTGGGCCAGCTCCCGGGCGACGGGCAGGGTCATGCCGGCAATGCCGCTTTTGGAGGCGGCATAAGCCGCCTGCCCTATTTGACCGTCAAAGGCAGCCACAGAGGCGGTGCTGATGATCACGCCCCGCTCTCCGCTGGGTCCTGGCTCCTGGGTTATCATCACCTCAGCTGCCAGCCGGATGACGTTGAAGGAACCGACCAAATTGACTTGGATGACCTTATTGAACGCCTCCAGGCTGTGAACCCCCCGGCTGCTAACTACTTTGGCGGCGATAGCGATACCAGCGCAGTTGATCACGCCGCTAAGCGCCTCGAATGAATCGACGGCAGCATGCACCGCGGCGCGGACGTCAGATTCGCTGGTCACATCTGTCTTCACAAAATGAACAGAAGAGCCCAACTCATCCGCCAGCCGCTGCCCCTCA
>JAHEEY010000445.1 GCA_024640485.1 Chloroflexota bacterium
CAGCGGCGGGGCGATGAAATTGTTGATGCCGATTTCAATGACCCACAGCAACCCCAGAACCACACCGACCAGGATGGCGATATTGACCGGGGAGGAAATACCCTGCCGAATTGATCGCCGGCGGAAGATCCACAAGAAGCCAGCGGCGGCCAGCAGGAGGATGAAACCGGCGATAGATTCGACGGCCGACAGGGTGTGGTAGCTGTATCGGATGCCAATGACCGTCACCAGGGCCATATCGATGATTGAAATGATGAATAATGGTGTAGGGCGCGTCATGCTGGTCAAATCAACCTCCCTAAATGCCTCAGGTTTCTGACGGCGGCAAAAAGTGCCAGATGATATGCCGACCGGCGGAGCCTCCCAAAACAGCCAGAAGATAGTGCTGCGGCAGTATAAGGTTAAGTTGGGTGATGAGCAATATCGGAGGCGTTGAAGTGATCTGGACGCCGTAACTGCGGAGATGGGGGATGCTCCAACCCGAGTGAGGCGGGATGAGAGTAGTAGCACCCCCCTTTCCCCCACTCTATAATGCGAACCTATGTCGAATTCAGATGATCCCTTATCCCTGTTTATCGAACGTCTAAAGGGCAGCCCGTTTTTCGGGCCGCTGAGTGAAGACGGCCTGGCCTTCTTGGCATCGCGAGCGAAGAAGCGTGATTATCAAGCGGGGGCGATCATCTTTGGGGAGGGAGAACCCTCGACCGGGCTGTACTGGCTTCAGTCGGGCACCTTGAAAGCGGTGAAGTACGCCGCGTCGGGCCGGGAGCAGATCCTGCATCTGATCAATCCAGGCCAGACCTTTAATGAAGTAGGTGCGTTCACCACCCTGCCCAACCCGGCATCGGTGGTGGCGCTGGTGGATTCGCTGGTGTGGCATATCCCTGGAGACAGCATCC
This sequence comes from Chloroflexota bacterium, assembly GCA_024640485.1. Taxonomy (GTDB): domain Bacteria; phylum Chloroflexota; class Anaerolineae; order Promineifilales; family Promineifilaceae; genus JAHEEY01. The sequence goes on from JAHEEY010000445.1 coordinate 900, forward strand.
GGCAGTTGATCCATCAGGACCCCATGTTTGGCCAGTTGATCATTAATGTGCTGTCGGAACGGCTGCGGAATTCTGTCGACCTGATTGAGGATTTATCGCTGCGACCGGTGGTCAGCCGGCTGTCGCGGCTGATCCTTGATGAGGCAGCCGGAGATACCCTGGACCGGCCGGCCTGGTACACTCAAAACGAGCTGGCCGCCAGGCTGGGCACTGTCACTGATGTGGTCCAGCGGGCGCTGCGCAAGCTGGAAGATGACCAGCTGATCCAGGTCGAACGGCGGCAAATTCTGATTGTCGACCGGGACGAACTAGAGCGATTGGCGGCCTAGCCGCCCCTTTCCGACAAAAGTCGGAGACTGCCCCTCATTTACCTGCTAACCTATCAGCAGCTGAGATCATTCAGATCCAAAAATCATTGAGCAGGAGTGTAAAAATGGACAAGATAACCAAGGACACCAAGGTGTCTACTATTCTGGAACAGTACGGAGATATCGCTGATGTTATGGAACTGTTCGGCGTCAAGCGAGTGGCCCGTTACTCGGTGCGAAAGCTGGCCACCAAAGCGCTGACGGTCGAATGGGCCGCCCGAATCCACCGGGTGCCGCTGGATGAGTTTCTCGATATCCTAAACAAAGCGGTGGCAGGCAAACAGGCCGGAGAACGGTCATAACCAGCACCACCAGGGGCAATATTATGAAGCTGAGTTTGAAGGCAAAGCAGGTGCTGCACGCCGCCCTGATGGCCGGCGCGGCAGCCGCGATTGTAAATATCCTCATCTACTTAATCATGATTGCTGTTGGCGGCCATGACTGGTCTGTGATGATCATGGTGTCTATCCTGATGGCGTCGCTGCTGCCTAATTTGATAGCGGCAGTGGCATACTATGGGTTGTCCCGTCTGACTGACAAGGCACGCCCCATTTTGACAATTGGCGTGGCGGCCTTCGTGTTGATTTCCATCCTGCCCCATCTGGGCATCGGCCCGGCACCTTCGCCGGCGCTGGCGGCGCTGCCGGAAGGATTCGATCTATTGACGGTGCCGCTGCATATTGTCTTCGGGCTGACGGCTGTCACCGTTATGCCCTGGCTGGCCTCTAAAGAGCCGGCCAGCGGTACAGCGTAAGAATCACCCATGCTGCTTTTCTGCAGCACGGCGGCGCATGATGAACCCGGCTGTCAGCAGCAGCGCTGACAGGACGAAGAGGACAAGGCTCATTCTCCAGCCATCTCGGAAGAATATCGATCCGACGACCAGCATCATAAATGCGGTCCAGAACAGCAGCATCGGTTTTCCTTCTCTGCCGGCAAAAATCAGCGTTGGCATAGACTGGGGTGCCAGCCGGGCTGCGCAAATCTTCGGCGGCGTGATGCTCTTTCCTGGATTCGCCCACGCTGGAGACGGCGAAGTCGGTCATCAATGGTGCCCACGAGAGAAACGTCTGGCGATCGTCCAGCGGAAATCGAAAGGGGAGCTGGTCGTCCCTGGCGGACGCTGCCACGGCGGAAAGGTCTTCAGGGACGCGGATCGGGCAGGATTCTGGCGGCTGGGCGCAGCCGGCGAGCAGCAGGATGAGGAGCAGTGAGCTAATGAGCAAACCGCTGCTGAACATACCTTTTACCTCCTGCAAGACAATGGTTGACGCAGCATTGTCAGGAGATTGCTACACGGTGGGTATTTCCCGATAGGCGATGACCCCTCGAGCATAGAGAGTAAAGGGGACGAAGCGAATCAAGCCCCATTGCCAGGGATGACAGAACATAGATCGGCGATCGCTATCGCCGGATCGGCAGATGGACAGTCATCTTCAGTTTTCCTTTGCCCTTTGGAGGGCTCCCCTGCTGAATTACCAGCCGCCCATTTGATCCTCGGCGGATCGGGGCTACTGCTGCCGCCGTTGGGCGGGCCCAAAGGTGCCGTCTCCCTGGTTCAGCCAGAGACGGGTTTCGCGGTCGTATTCGGCGGCAAAAATATCGGGCAGCCGGTCGCTGTTGAAATCAGCAACGGCGGCACTGTGCCGTTTGGAATAGCGGAAACGTTGATCAGAGCGGGTGAAAGCTCCCTGTCCATCGTTCCACCAGACATCGGCCCGGCGAGGGCTGGCGACCAAAGCGTCGAGATCGCCGTCCATATCCAGATCTGACAGGAATACGGCATTGGTTTCACTGCCAAAACGGCGCTGCCCTGATGGGGCAAAGATCCCTTCGCTGCCGCCCTGGGAACGTCCCTGGTTGATCCACACTACAGTCTCTTTGCCGGACCCCACCAGGGCATCCAGATCACCGTCCCCATCCAGATCTCCCAGGGCGACGTCCGTTGAGCCGTCGTTCCCCAGCCGCTGCCCGGAATCGGTGAACATGCCGGTGCCGTCGTTGAAGAATATGCGATCCGCCGGCTCTCTGTTTCGGCCTTCGTCAGGGGCGATGACAGCGGCGAAGAGATCCAGATCGCCGTCGCTGTCCAGGTCGCCCAGGGCGGCCGCGTTGATTGCCAGACCCTCCAATGCGGTGAGCCTGGATGTCGGCGTCTCCAGATGGCCGTTGGCAGCCCATTGGTTGAACCAGATCCAGGAGAAGTTCGGAGAATCGTCCTCTGGATCCAGGGCAAACAGCCGTCCGCAGCAGCCGGCGATGATGCCGTCCAATTGGCCGTCACCGTTGAGATCCCCCAGTAGGATCGAACCGTATTGGTCGTCGTTGGTCGTGGGTGCGTTTACCAGCTGGCCTATTTTGAACTCGCCGGCTCTGCCCTCCTGGGCGCCGCCGAGGTTCAGCGACAGACGGAGGTAGTGACCCTGGAAGATGAATAGATCAGTGTCTCCATCCTGATCGACATCTCCGCCGGCAGCGGCCCACCCTCCGGCATCTCCTGGCGGGCCCGGAGGCGGGTGTCTGGCGATAAACTCGCCATCCCCTTGATTCACCCACAGGGTGGTGACGGCAAAGGCGGTGAACTCCGATTCCTTTCTGACATTTTGGAGGATGACGTCCAGATCGCCGTCACCGTCTAGGTCCGCCAATGCGGTATTGTGGTGAAAAGTGCCGGTGTTGTCGGTCATCACCAGCCAGAAGTAGTAGGTGAGCGCACCGAGCCCCACCAAGCTCAGGAACAGCAGCATCCCGAATAGCCT
>JAHEEY010000063.1 GCA_024640485.1 Chloroflexota bacterium
GGCCGGATTGAGATCCTCGATGTTGTCGGCAGTATGGGCGATCTGGGCCCGCACCAATGCTGCACTCCAGGTGGGATGCTGGCTGAGCAGCAGGCCGGCCAGGCCGGAGGCGAAGGGGGCGGCAAAGGAGGTGCCGTTGGCCGGCCCCCAATCACCGCCGAAATAGGTGGTGGTGATAGCGGCGCCAGGGGCGGCGACGTCAATCCAATCCCCGTAGTCGGAGAAGATCGCTTTGGTGTCGGTGATGGTGGTGCCGGCCACCGCCAGCACTTCGGGGTAGGCGGCGGGGTAGAAGGGGGTGCTGATGTTGTCGTTGCCGGAGCCGCCGACCAGGACAGCGCCCTGCTGTACCGCGTATTGGACCGCTTCCCGCAGCAGTGAGGAATTGCCGTAGCCGCCCAGGGAGAGGTTGATCACTTCGGCCCCTTTCTCAGCGGCATAACGGACGCCGGCGGCGATGTCGGAGTAGTTGGCCACCCCGGAGATCTGCATCACCTTAACCGGCATGATCCGGCAGTTCCAGCAGACGCCGGCGATGCCGGTGCCGTCATTCGTGGCCGCGGCGGCGATGCCGGCTACCTGGGTGCCGTGGCCGTTGTCGTCGCCAGGGTCTTTGTCGCCGTAGACGAAATCCCAGCCGTTGGCATCGTCGATATGGCCGTTGTTGTCTTCGTCCAGCCCGTTGCCGGGGAGGTCGACGGGGTTGGTCCACAGCTTGCCGGCCAAATCCGGATGGGTCATGTCGATGCCGGAGTCGATGATGGCGATGACCACCGACCCGGTGCCGGTGACCACATCCCAGGCGGCCGGCGCCTGGATAGCGGAGAGCCCCCATTGGGAGGGGAGCAGGGGGTCGTTGGGGATGGTGTCGGCGGCATAGGCCAGGTAGTCGGGTTCAGCCCAGGCCACCGCGGGATCCGCGGTGAGGGCGGCGATGGCCTTGGCGATAGAGCTGCCGGGGGAGAGCGTGAGCAGGTAGGTTTGGGAGAGCCCGGCGTCCGCGGATGCTGCCGGCGAACCAAAGAGCTGCCTGGCGGCACGCACCCCCAGGGCAGAGAGCCGCGGCTGCAGGGGGGTGAGCTCCGCGGCCAGCTGTCCCACTTCCGCTTGATAGGGTGCCTGACCAGCCCGGAACTTGACGATGACCCGGTCAGAGGCTGCCGCCGGGATGGGGGTGCCATCTTCGGCATAGGTCAGCAGGGAGAAATTCCCTTCGGCGGCTGGAACCGCTGCCGCCTGGACGTCAATGAGCGAGGCCAAGCCGGAGGCGAGTAATGAGAACAATACCAACACGATTGCGATGCGTGCCCAACCCTTCATCGAAGCTCCTTATTCCCATGGAAACTATTGTTTGTATTGAAACAGAACCTGCCGCGCCGTTGTTAAGTTCCAACCTGTTGGTTGGGACATACCCATCTTGGCAAAGCGTTGAAATTCCGCCAAAGAAGAGAGCCACGGTAGGGTCTGAAATAGGAGATGACTACTGGCAAGCCACCCCGGAAAGGATTCTATCCGAATAGATTGGACTCTGGCAAGCTGGAGATGTTGGTCGAGCAAAACCTGCGACTTCCAAAATGAAAAAGGAGGCTGCCCGGCAGCCTCCTCTAAAGGAACAAATATAGATGATTCGCTTGCATTCCACCGGCCAGCGGCCGCGGCATGACTACCGCTCGACGCGCTTGTAAGCCGCCAGGCTGATCATGACCAGCAGGGCGCCAGCCAGGAACAGGATGAAGAGGGTGGAGCCGCTGTTGGCAGCGCCGGATTCGGGGAGCAAGATCTTCACCGCAGACGCTTTGCTGACGCAGAAGTTGACGTTCAGTGCCATCGGCTCAACGTCGCTCAGGTTCAGGGAAACAGTGTCTTCGGACGTGACCACATAGCCGGCAGGCGCCTTGGCGGTGACGGTCCAGCGGCCCAAGCCGGCGGCGGCCAGCCCAAAGGTGCCGTCTTCGCCGGAGCTAAGCATGATGCTGTCCTGGACGCCGTCGCTGGAGAATTCGATGGGCACATCAGCCATCACCGGGGTATCGGCAGCGCTGCAGTCGCCGTCGCCGTTTTCATCGGCAAAAACGGTGCCCCGGATAGCGCCCTGGCCCATGGCCTGGTTGAGTGCTGGTATCGGGGAGCTGGCGGGCGGTACCGGGGGAACCGCCGTGGGGCTGCTGGGGATTGGTGTTGGGGTCGCCCGCGACTGAGCCTGTATGCTGCCGGTGGTCATAAAGAACAACATTAATAGGAGTAACAGAGTACCGCCTAACTTCATTTTCATGTCGAACCTCCCTAAAAAGAGTGATCCCAGGAACGGGAATATTGCTGTCTATCACCTGTTCCAGCGCTTATTCAGTAGTGAAAAAATACCAGAACATTTATTTATGTCAAATTTATGTCAATTAAACGACGGTTGATTCGTTATTTCACCGGCGCTTTCGGCTGCTTTTTTTGCAATTGGATGCTTCCAGGTGCCGCTGATATCTGACGTAATTGGCTGGAGCGATTCCTTCTGTTTCATATAGTACAGCAAATGCAGGCACGGTTCTATAGGAGGTAGGTAGTACTTTCGGCAGATGATTCACGATTGAAAGCGCGCTTTCGGTGAAAAAATGTTGGGGCAGAGCGGGGATGAAACCGGCTCCGGAATGGAGGCAAAAAAATAGAGGTGGACGTTAAACGGGCGTTTAACGTCACACCTCTGGGGGGGGGAGCCAAAAACAGTATAGCATCTTACAAGGGGTGAGTCAAACGGTTTAGGCATTACCCTGGTCACGCTTAGCTGTTACTCATAAATCGAGCCAGATCTATTGACACCGCCGGCAGAAGGCTTATAATACTAATCGTAGACCCCCCCCACAGGGGGGTGGGGTAAGGATAAACTATGGATGACACAACTAAGAAAGCGGTTACCCAGCGGCTGGCCAGCGCCGCCGGCCATCTGAAAGGCATTGAGCGCATGGTGCAGGAAAATAATTACTGCATCGATGTGATTCAACAGATTCAGGCGGTCCAGGCGGCGCTCAATAAAGTCAGCACGCTGATGCTCAACTCCCACCTGCATACCTGCGTCACTACCGCCATTCAGGGGGAAGACGCCGGAGAGCGGGAACGGGTGCTGCAGGAGATCACCAATGTCTTTGAGGTGTCATCCAAGCTGTAGCGATGATTGAAAGAGCACTGTTCTGAGAGACAAGCCGTTGAGGCGATGGCAGTGCTGGATAATGCCAGTAATTCTATAGGAGAGATCGTCATGGAAAGTAAAACCTTTGTTGTACCGAATATCAGCTGCGGCCACTGCACCCACACAATTGAAATGGAAGTAGGGGAACTGGCTGGCGTCAAGAGCGTCAAGGCTGGCATCGAATCGAAGCAAGTGGTTGTTGAGTGGGAAGCCCCAGCATCCTGGGACAAGATTCGCAGCTTGTTGGAAGAAATCAACTACCCGCCGCAGGGATTGATTCAGATCAACTAAGCTGTCGCTGCTGGATGCAGATAAGTGCCCGGCGGTATCAGCTGGCCTTTCATCTGCTTTCAGTCAGGACCATAGCCCATCAGCCGCGAAGGCGGGTGGGGGATCGATCGTTGAAAGTGAAACGTGGTGCCTGAGAGAGCGATGCTTTTTCACACCACGTTTTTGTTTAGAGAATTTAGCCCGGCTTCGGCTTGAACGGACGGGCTGCGATTCGTTAAGTATGACGCGGGCTCGGCGGGGCTTGATTGCTGGCTCCCCCGCGCTCTGCTATCTGGAGGACGACATGTCCGAAGAGAAACAATTGACGCTGCCAGTCTTGGGCATGACCTGTGCCAACTGTGTGGCGGCGGTAGAACGGAATGCGAAAAAGGTCGATGGGGTCACCAATGCCATCGTAAACTACGCCAGCGAAAAGGTGACGGTCACTTACGACCCATCGCTGGTCAGCAGCAAAGCGATGACCGCGGATGTGATCGCGCGGGTGCAGCGGGCCGGCTACCAGGTGCCCACAGCTGAGCTGGAACTGCCCATTGTGGGCATGACCTGCACCAACTGCTCCAACACCATCGAGCGGCGGCTGAACAAGACCGAAGGTGTCCTGGAAGCCACGGTTAACTACGCCAATGAGAAGGCGGTGGTTCGCTACACCCCTGGCGTTACCAGCCGGGCGCTGTTGGTGGCGGCGGTGCGTAAAGCGGGCTATGACGTGGTGGAATCAGCGTCGGACGAGGACATGCAGGATGCCGAGGCGGCTGCCCGTGAGGCGGAGATCCGCCACCAGTGGAAGCGGCTCACGATTGGCGCGATTTTTACCCTGCCGCTCTTCCTATTAAGCATGTCGCGTGATTTCGGCCTTGTAGGCCATTGGGCGCACGCTACCTGGGTCAACTGGCTGTTCCTGCTGTTGGCAACGCCGGTGCAGTTCTACGTCGGCAAGGATTATTACATTGGCGGCTATAAGAGCCTGCGCAACGGCAGCGCCAACATGGATGTGCTGGTGGCCATGGGATCATCGGTGGCCTACATGTACAGCATCGCGGTGCTGCTGGCCAAGACATTTTGGCGTACAGATGCTCTGGGTGCTCATGTCTATTTCGAGACCTCGGCGGCTATCATCACCCTGATCGTCCTGGGCAAATTGATGGAAGCGCGGGCTAAAGGGCGCACCAGCGAAGCGATCAAGAAGCTCATCGGCCTGCAGGCAAAGACCGCCAGAGTCGTCCGGAACGGCGTCGAAGCGGACATCCCTATTGAGGAAGTCGCAGCTGGCGACGTGGTGGTGGTCCGCCCGGGCGAGAAGATCCCGGTTGACGGGGTGATCGTCGACGGCCGATCCACTATAGATGAGAGCATGATCACCGGCGAAAGTTTGCCGGTGGACAAGAAAATCGGCGACGAGGTTATCGGGGCGACCATCAACAAGCAGGGTTTGTTCAAATTCGAGGCGACCAAAGTCGGCAAAGAGACGGCGCTGGCTCAGATTATCACCCTGGTGGAGCAAGCCCAAGGGAGCAAGGCCCCTATCCAGCGAGTGGTGGATCAAGTTGCCGCTTACTTCGTCCCCTTTGTCATTGGGGTCGCAGCCCTTACCTTTATCATCTGGCTGGCCAGCGGCGCCGGGTTTGTGCCGGCGCTGATCCGGCTGACGGCGGTATTGGTGATCGCCTGCCCCTGCGCCATGGGGCTGGCTACGCCCACTTCTATTATGGTAGGCGTTGGTAAGGGAGCTGAGAACGGCATCCTGTTCAAGAACAGCGCCGCTCTGGAGCAGGCCCATAAGCTGAACGCTATTGTCCTGGACAAGACCGGTACCATCACCAAAGGGGAACCGGCGGTTACCGATGTTATTCTCAGCGAATCCGCGGGGGACTCTTCTGATCGACTGCTGTGGATGGCAGCTTCGGCAGAGCGAGGCTCCGAGCACCCTCTGGGCGAAGCGATCGTGCGGGCTGCCAAGGAGCAGTCGTTGGCGTTGAGCGAGCCGGCTGCTTTTGAAGGGATCGCCGGACACGGTATCCGGGCCGAAGTAGATGGACGCCGGATTCTGCTGGGCAACCTGCGGCTGATGCAGCGGGAGAGGGTCTCCCTCAATGGGCTGGAGGACAAGGCAGAGCAGCTGCAGAATCAGGCCAAGACGGCGATGTGGCTGGCTGTCGACGGCCAGGCCAGCGCCATTATCGGTGTGGCTGACGTTATCAAAGAGGGCTCGAAAGCGGCGGTGACCGCATTGAAGAAGCTGGGGCTGACGGTGGTGATGATGACTGGTGACAACCAGGCGACGGCGGAAGCGATCGCTGCCGAAGTCGGGATCGATCGGGTCTTTGCCGAGGTGCTCCCTGGTGACAAGGCCAACCATGTCGAGGCATTGCAGAAGGAAGGGCTCTCAGTAGCGATGGTTGGGGACGGCATCAATGATGCCCCGGCCCTGGCCCAGGCTGATGTCGGTATCGCTATCGGCACCGGCACCGATGTGGCCATGGAAACGGCTGATGTCACCCTGATGCGCGGGGATCTGCGCAGTGTGCCCCAGGCGATTAAGCTGTCTAAGGGCACGATGCGCAACATCAAGCAGAATCTGGGGTGGGCGTTTGGCTACAACATCGCCTTGATCCCCATCGCCGCCGGCATCCTGGCGCCCTTTGAATGGGCACCGCCGATGCTGCGGGAGCTGCATCCGATCATCGCTGCCGGCGCCATGGCATTTTCAAGTATTAGTGTGGTCAGCAATGCCCTGCGCTTGCGCGGGCTGAAGTTGGGGTAAGGGCTATGGAGCTGGTAACCGAGACAAACCTGACCTGTCCTGAGTGTGGTACTGTGGCAAGGCTGGCCATCCCGGCCGATTATTGACTGGCTTTTCATTCGTGTGCCGGCTGCGGCACCAGACTGAGGCCAGCAGCGGGAGATTGCTGTGTATTCTGCTCTTACGGAGATCATCACTGTCTCTCGAAGCAGCGAGAGCAGCTGGCCAATTCGTGGAATGTGTAATCGACAGGGGGGGTGGTGACACTTCCTTTCCGCAGGAACTTAATTGACCTCTGAACAGGGGATCAACGATCAATCTGAAAAGGCTCCCTAACTGCAGCGATGTTAGGGAGCCTTTCTGTATTTCCTGCCGGAAACAGGCCAAAAGAAAATCTCAAAGGATCATCAAACCCCATACACATTCTCTACACAATCTGCCTGTATGCTTCTGATTAATGATGAATTGAACGAATCAAGCGCCTGCCTAAACCGCAGGTATAAGAAAACAGGAGATATTGAGATGTTTTGGAAAATCGTTGGTGGAATCGCAGCTTTCTTCATGGTAGTTGTACTCGCAGTCGCCGTACTGGCGACGGTAAGTGCCGCAGCTTTTGGTTCAGTCGTTGGCGCTGTTGTGGAAGATCTGGGCGTCAGCACAGTGCAGGTGACCGATGCCGGCGGAAAAACAGAGACTTATGACGTGAACAGCCTGCTCTCCGAATCGGGCAGGATTGAAATCACGGGCGATAATGGCGAGCGGGTCACAATTGACTTGGAACTGCCCCAGATCACCGTGCAGGAAAGCGGCAACGAGGCCGCCCGGGTGGTTATCGGCGGCGGATCGGGATTGGAAATTAATGGTGATGTCCCCCAGATTCGTATCGATGGCCGCAGTTTCGATAACTTTGACGGCAGCTTCATCGCACGCCCCATCGTAGGTTTCTTCCACGGCCTGTTCACCCTGATGGCCTGGACCTTGATTTTGGTAGGCATCTGGCTGGTCGTTCGCAACCGGCGGACCGGGGCCAATATGCCCCAGGAAAAGACGCCAAACGCCACTGCATAATCTTCTAATGGCGGCGTTAGGGCCCGGGGGCGGCAGTACCCGGGCCCATTTTACTTTCCAGCTCTCGATGACGACCCTTTTCCTCCATGCTAGAATAAGCGGAGCAAGAGATCCGGAACAATGAAAGGCGATACGGAGCAGCGCAACCATGGCCAAAATCTTGATTGTAGAAGACGAACCCCAAATTGTGAGGGGGTTGTGCCTTTATTTGGAGCGGGCCGGCTACACCACCGCCGTTGTTTATGACGGCGCCCAGGCGATACCCTCCTTTCGCCATGAGAAACCAGACCTGATCCTACTGGACCTCAACCTGCCCAATCGGGACGGGGTCGACATCTGCCGGGCAATTCGCCGCGACTCGTCGGTGCCCATTATCATGGTAACCGCCCGCAGCGATGAGATGGACCGGCTGATCGGCCTGGAAATAGGGGCTGATGATTACATCGTCAAGCCGTTTTCGCCGCGTGAAGTGGTGGCCCGGGTGCGGGCCGTGCTGCGGCGGGTCGGCGGCGCCATGGGCGATACGGATATCGTCCGGGCCGGCGCGCTGCTGGTGGACACAGCCGCTTACCGGGTCTGGCTGGGCGACAGCCCGCTGCCGCTGACCCAATCTGAGTTCGAGATCTTGCTGGCCCTTGCCAAGCATGAAGGACAAGTCCTCAGCCGGGCGCAGCTTCTGGAAGAGGCTCAGGGCATCGCCTATGAAGGGTACGAGCGCTCTATCGACCAGCACATCAAGAATCTGCGGAATAAGATTCGTAAAGCCGGCGGCCCACCCAAGATGATCGAGACGGTCTACGGCGTCGGCTACCGCCTGGAGGCGCCCATCGACGCGGCACCCAAGGAGAACTCCCATGCTGCGTAGCCTCTGGTTTCGCCTCACCGGCACCGTTGTGGCGCTGGTAATCTTCACCCTGGGATTGTCGTTCCTTGCCACCCTGGTCATTGCCGGGCGCCAGCTTTCGGAGTTCATTCAAAGCACCTCTGATGAAATCATTCGAATCACCGCCCCCGCCGATCTGGTGAGCGGTCTTGATACGGGCACCGGGCTTTCCGGCTTCCAGATCAACGAAGATGGACAGGGAGGTTTGGAAATCAGCGGCGGCAATAGGGACGGCATTAAGATCAATCCCGACGGTGGTGTTACGATCAACTCGACAGACCCGGCGATGAGCCAGATCGATGTGCAAATTCCTGAGATTGTCCGCAGCCAAAGCGCACAGCTGGCCCGCGACGTAAAGAATACGATCATGTTTGCGGTCAGCGCCGCCAGTGTACTGGCCATGATCGCCGGCACCTGGCTCTTCTGGCAGATTACCCGACCGCTGGCCCGACTGCGCGACGCCACGGTGCAGATCGCTGCCGGGAAGCTGAACACCCGGGTGCAGGTCAAGAGCAAGGATGAAGTGGGGCAGGTGGGTATGGCCTTCAACCGGATGGCCGGTGAGCTGCAGCGCCAGGAAGGGCTGCGCAAGCAGATGGTGGCTGACATCGCCCACGAGCTGCGCACGCCGCTCAGCGTCATGCAGATCAACCTGGAAGCGATGACAGATGATCTGCTGCCGGCTTCAACAGAAGAGCTGGGTGGGCTGCATCATGAGGTGATCCGGCTCTCAAGGTTGGTTGAAGACCTTCGCCTGCTTTCCCTGGCAGACGCCGGCGATCTGCAGCTGCGCAGTGACACCATCGACGCCAACGTCCTGGTAAAGAGCGCGGTAGGCCGCATGAATCCGCAGGCTGAATCGCGGGGGGTAACACTTGTGGCTGCACTCCATGGTACGCCGGCACCGATCATCGGCGACGAAGACAAGCTGCAGCAGGTATTGGCTAACCTGGTATCGAACGCGCTGCGTTTTACGCCTGCCGGCAAGCGGGTTGAGGTCAGCGTCCACGCCAACCGGCAGCAGGTGATGATGCGGGTATCTGATCAGGGACCAGGTATCGATCCGGTTGACCTGCCCGATATGTTCGAGCGATTCTACAAAGGCGACCGTTCCCGCAGCCGGAATGACAGCGGCTCTGGGCTGGGGCTCTCTATCGTCAAACAGCTGGTCGACTTGCATGGCGGCAAGGTGCAGGCGGCCCTTCCACCGTCGGGCGGGCTGCAAGTTACTATCTGGCTGCCGGCGGCTTCAGCCAATAGTGTGAAAGCGCCTGCATAATCAGCTGCTGCCGGGATGAACAGCCGAGAATCTATGAGCCAGTTTCAGCGGTGGTTCATTGACGCTCTCCGCGACTGTCTAGCCGGACTCCCCTAAACCAGCTATAAATCATGAAGAGACCTTTCCTAGCCGTACCGTTGTTAGGAAGGCCCTGTTGTGTTCCTCTCGAGAAGCTGGCTGATCGCCTGATGGGCAGAAGATCATGTGATCAAGGATGATTTGTAACAGTATCGTTGTGACGTTTGTCACTAACAGGATCTGGACGCGGGAAATATAATTCTAATAATTCGTTAATGTTTCTGGCTGTTGAGTCAATTCGTTCTATCGTGAACACGTTTGATGGAGCCGGATTTTTGGAGGGAGATATAGATGAAGAGGAATTTACTCGTACTATTCATTCTGATTGCAGCATTGGTCTTGGCCGGCTGTTCTTCACAACAGGGACCCCAAGGGCCGGCTGGCCCACAAGGACCTCAAGGCGTACCCGGCGTAGAGGGACCTGCTGGCGACGCTGGCGCTGACGGCGCTGCCGGTGCTACCGGCGCGCCTGGGTTGAGCTACGAGCCCCCGGCTTACGTAGGCAGGGAAACTTGTGCCGAGTGTCATCAGGGAATATATGACGTTTTCATGAAGAGCGGACATCCCTACAAACTGAACAAGGTGGTTGGCGGACAGCCCCCTGTTTATCCGTTCACAGAGCTTGTTGACACCCCAGAAGGTTACACCTGGGATGATATCAGCTACGTGATCGGTGGGTACAACTGGAAAGCGCGTTTCATTGACAAGCAAGGGTACATTATCACTGGTGATGCCAATGCAGCCACACAGTATAATTTCTACAACCCAATCTTGGAGATGGGCGACAATTGGGTCGCGTATCATGCCGGCGAAGAGAAACCGTATGATTGCGGTACCTGCCACACCACCGGATACAGTGCTCAAGGGCACCAGGATGATATGCCCGGGATGATCGGCACCTGGTCAGAGCCTGGCATCCAATGTGAAGAGTGTCACGGAGCCGGCAGCCAGCATGCTTCCAACCCCAATACTGTCGATATGAAGGTCGATCGGGACGCAGCGGCTTGCGGAAGCTGCCATTTCCGAGGCACATCTGAAGAGGTAAATGCTTCCGGCGGTTTCATTCAACATCACGAGCAGTATGAAGAGATGTTCCAGAGCAAGCACCTGGCTCTTGATTGTGTTGAATGCCATGATCCTCATTCCGGTGTCGTTCAGCTGCGTAAAGCCGAGGAGCAGACCACCCGTACTTTGTGCGAGAACTGCCACTTCGAGAAGACAAAATTCGAGAAGAACCGGTTCCACAGCCGGGTCGATTGTATCGACTGCCATATGCCTCGGGTGACCAAGAGCGCTCTGGGCAATCCTGAGATGTTCAGCGGCGATATCCGCACGCATCTGATGGCGATTGACCCGACCCAGATTGGCCAGTTCACCGAAGACGGAAGCCAGGCTTTGTCACAGCTGTCACTGGACTTCGCCTGCCGCAGCTGCCACAGCGAAGCTGGGTTCGCGTCGGTTAAGAGCGACGAAGCGTTGATCGATATGGCCACCGGCTACCACACAGCTCCGGCGCCAGTTGTAGAGGTAGAGGCAACGCCCACCGAATAGGGGCGGCAAGCTGAGAATTCGTTGGCTGCGATTGCGGCCACATGTGTGATCCATGAAGGCCACAGCATTTACAGCTGTGGCTTTCGTTTATGAGCCGCCTAGAGAAAGCGGGTATCACGTAGCCGCCTGGTAGGGCCGGCAGTTCTATCCGCCGGAAAGCGCCATGAGCCCTGGAAATGGGCTATGCTGCGGAATTGGACGATTAATGAGCGTCGATCAAGGGCGATCTAAGGTGGACTGCCCTTTGTGGTTTGAAGGGGCGGCCCGGCGCAGAGTTGTGGGCGTGGGGGGAAAATCATAAGGGTTTAGTGAGCCTGCCCCGCTTGACAGCTATCCTGAATGTATACTTGATCCTGGTCGATTGTGACCGGCAGGATGAATGGGCGGGGCGACTTAACCGGCATCTGCTCATTTTGGCTGTCGGCGAGGGCGAACCCTAGGTGTCGGCGCACGGTTTTTGAATTGGTTGGCGGTCCTGTTCATGAACCGCTAAATTCAATGGAGTATGAGATGAAGCTTGGTAGAACTTTGATGGCCTCGGGGCTGATATTGGCGGGCATATTCTTGATGAGCGGCTGCGGCTCTGCTGACGAGCCTGCGGCGGAAAGCGACCACCATGCTGATGACGGACACCACGATGCGGCCATGGGACACATCCATGTGGACCCGCCGGCTGAATTCGCCAGCTTGGTGAACCCGTTTGCCGGGGACGCTGAGGCGATAGCGGCAGGTAAGGAGATTTTCGAGACGAACTGCGTCACTTGCCACGGCCCGGAGGGGCATGGTGACGGCCCAGCGTCGGCGGGGCTGGATCCAATGCCGGCTAATCTGGGGGATGGCGAGATGATGGGGATGATGGATGACGCCTACCTTTTCTGGCGAGTGAGCAAGGGTGGGGCGATGGAGCCGTTCAATTCGGCGATGCCTACCTGGGAACTGGTGCTGAGTGAGGAGGCCCGCTGGCAGGTGGTCAGCTATGTGCGTACCTTATCAGGCCACAGCCATTAGCGAATCGGCGCCCCGGTTCCGGCAGTTAAAAGCAAGAGGCCGTCTCCAACGTGGAGGCGGCCTCTTTTGGTGTAAGGTCCCTGGGGGTTAGGGGACCGGTGGGGTGTCAGTAGAGGGGCCGAAATGGCTGTAGGTGCTGTCGATGTACGCCCGGATCTCTTTGGGCTGCTGGCCTTCGCGCATTAATTTCATCACGTCACGCGTGATATCAACGCAGATGCCTCAACCAAGGGCATGGGTATCGAATTCGACAGAGCCATCGGGGTTGAACTGATTGATGTAGCAGTCGCGGTTGTTCATGTGACCGACGCTGCCGCAGCCGCAGTAGCAGGGATACATTTCCAGCACATCCGGATTGGCCATGGCGAAGCGGTAGGCGATTTTTACCTGGGCCGGCTGGCTCTTGATCGTATCGGGCAGTTCGGACTCGGGGGCCAGGGTCAGCTCCTGGGCGTTTCCGCCGCCGCAGCCGCTGGCACCCAGGATCAAGGCGACTGCCATGGCTGCCAAGATCACACTCATCATTCTTAATTTTTTCATCAATACCTTCCTTTACAGAGAGCTGTCAATTGTTATGCTGTATCCGCGGGTTCTGATATTTGCCTACGGGTAAAATTCAAGGGTTTCGGCCAGGGCCGTTTCGGCGATGGGTTCATCGGCGGCCAGCCAGATGACCAGCGTGGCTGATCGGAAGTAGAAGTGACGCTGCCCCAGGCCGGTCAATTCGTACACGTCCCGGCCGTCTATCTGCCGCACCGTGACCGGGGTGAAGGGCGAACTGCCGCCGCGGATCGCGCTTTCCATCTGGGCGACCATACGGGCAGCGCTCAGAGAGAACGGGGTGCCGGATGCCCAGATAGTGGCGGCCGCGCCCCCCTGGCCATAGGCGGCGACGCCGCCGGTGATCAGCGGAAAGCCCTGCCCGTGCATCTGGGAGATTTCGGCGACGGCAGAGGGGCCGACGGCCTGGCGCAGCTGGGGCAGCCCCACCAGTTCGACCGGCAGCGGTGCGGCCCCAGGATCCGCGGCCTGAGTTGAGAAGTGGCGGTAAACCAGGCCGGCGCCGATGAGGACGATGCCGCCGATGAGCAGGATGTAGGGGGCTAACCGTTTCAGCATCACGCTACTCCTGGACTGGGGCGACGATGTTGGCGGTGAGCTCCACCATCCCTTCCGGCAGGTCAGGGTCGGCGGCGTTGATAAACACCTGGCGGACCAGGGTGCCGGTCAAATCCGGGCCGTGGGCACCGGAGTCAAATTCGATGTGCAGGGTGCCGCGCTGGCCGGGGGCCAGGGTCATGGGGTCGAGCTGGGCGGTGGTGCAGCCGCAGGAGGTGCTGACGGAGGCGACGACCAGCTCGGCGTCGCCGTCATTGCTGACGACGATGTCGCGGCTGATGATGTCGCCGTTGACCACGTCGCCCAGGTCTAGTTCGGTCTGTTCGATGAACAGCTTGGGCTTGGCGGAACTGCAGCCGCTCAGCAGAAGGATGGTGATGGCAATCGCCGCCAGGGATAAGGTGGTGAAGGCGGTTGTTCTCCCCTTCAAGGTTAGTCGATGTCGGTTGTTCATTCAGAAGCCTCGATAGCAGGGAATTGGAAGGCCCAAAGATAGTCGACCAATGCCCAGATTTGTTCGTCGGTGTAGATAGTTCCCCAGTTGGGCATGCCGGTGCCCATGCCGCCGCGGGCTATTTTGCCGTAGAGGAGGGCGGAGCTGGCCCCGAGCATCTGCCCGGGATCGGTGAAGTCGGCATTGAGCATGGCGGCATCGCCCATCTGGGCGGCCATGGAGAGCATGCCGGCATCGGAGAGCATGACGCCGTCGCCGCCGCCGGCGGTGCCGTGACAGGCGGCGCACTGTTGGGTGTAGATGGGGGCGGCGATGGCCATATTTTCCGGTGAACTCCCCGCCCGCCAAATCATGGCAACCAGGTCCCACAGCTGGCTGCCGGTCAGGTCTTGTAACAGAGGGTCCTGGCGCAACTGCTGCCATGCCTGCTCCGGGCTCTGAGTCAGATAGAGATCCCGGGAGAGGTAGATGGAGAGGGCGCCGGCGGGGAGCTGGGCGGCGATGGTTTGCCCCTGCCGCGGCGACGGGGGTTGGTCGGGAATGAGGGCGGCCTCATGGGAGGCGTCGAGGTCGAGGCCCAGTTCAAGGAAGAGCGGGGGCTGGCTG
>JAHEEY010000446.1 GCA_024640485.1 Chloroflexota bacterium
CAGCCGAAATTCATAGGTGCCCGCCGGGAGTTGGCTGCTGTCCCAAACGGCCAGCTGGCCGAACGAAATGTCTCGCCTGCTGGCCTTGAGCAGAGTCCAGCTGCTGCCGCCCAGGGGACGGATCTCCGTCCGGTAGCGGTAAGCTGAAGGATAGGAGGCGGTGCCCAGGATGGGCAGCTTTTCGGACGGCGCAGCTTGGCTGCCGAACACCGGCGATATGATCCGGAGTGAATCATCGGGACAAGCGGCTGTCGCTTCATCGCTCTGACTCTGATCGACGAGCTGCAGCATGGCTGATTCCATATGCTGGAGCTGCCGGTTTTGCGGGATCAGCCAGCCGGCAACCAGCAGCAGCCCCAGGAAAATGGAAGCCAGACCGGCGATGAACCCCAGGGAGAGTAGTGTCGGCGGCAGTGAGGGCAGGCCGCTGGCTGGTGCCAGGTAGCCGCTTTGGGCCTCGCGTCTCGGTTCCGGTACGTAGCTGCCTTCCCACACCGAGGTAGGCACAACCTGCCATATTGCGGAGGCATTCTGCTGCTCATCGCAGCGCTCGAAAAAGCCGGAGATTGGAGCCAGCCCATCCGATGTCCAGCCAAAGAAGCTGGCCTCGTCGCGAATGGGATCGACGACCAGGCCCACCTGCCACGGCAGTGTAAACGCCGCCGTGTGCACCACTACATCGTCTCCTGAGTAAAAGACGCCCAAATCCGGGTGGGTATGGAACCAGCCAACCACATTCAGCTCTGGATATTTGGCCGCCTTTTCCCGATGCAGCTGCGCCCAGCTGTCGGCGGTAAAAGTGAAATGTATCGGGCCGTGGTCCTGAGTCGCCACCGGCAGGGCCGCCTCAATCTCGACATAGATCTGGGCGTCATTCCGGTAGGCGCTTCCCAGCAGCACGCCGCCCAGTTCCATAGTGCGGTTGCTGACGCTGTGCGCCTGAATCAGAGCCACCGCTTGGTGGCTGAGGATAACTCTGGGTTCCCCTGCTTCAGGGCCGCTGCCGTGCAGCCAGCAGCTGCTGGCCAAAGGGGGCTGGCGCTGCGGCAGGGAATAGAAGGTAGGCTGCTTGTCACCGCCCTCGGCTGGAGGCACCCCGTCGGCGCCCGGTCGTCCATTGCCGCCGTTCGCCGCCGCTCTAGAGAATTGTGATGCCGAAGTCATCGTCCTCTGTCTCCCCAAGGACAATCAGCTCTTCCAGCGATTGCCCTTTCAGCCTGCGTTTGTCTACTGGGAACAGCTGCTTGTGGCGCAAGGCCCAGGCCGCCGCTTTTGAGTTCATCGGGTCCTTGGGATCGAAGTTTTTATACTGCACCATCTCCGCCAATGTCAGCAGCAGCTCGTCCAGCGTTTTGGCCGCCCACCAGGCGCCAATGCAGACAGCACCGGTTACGTGAATGTTGGGGTGGAAGATTGGGGTCAGCCATTTCAACTGCGGCTGCTTCAGAGGGTACTCAGCATGGAGGTAGACGCTGACCTCATGCTCCTCGCGGTACACTGGATGGCCAGAGGAGTTGACTTTCTCAACCCCTTTGCAGGTGAACTGAATCACATACTTCTCCACCGGGTCGCCGTCGGTGGCCAAAATGTGAATCAGTTCGCTGCGGTTAACCAGATCCCGCACGGCCCTATGATCGTTCCGCAATCGAGTCTCGCGAATATCGAAAGCCATTGATGCCTCAATAACAGATTTGTCAGGTAGACGATGCCTTCATCTTGATGGACCGCCGCGCTTGCGGTTTTTCGCCAGTCACAAGATGGGGCAGTTTGCCAGCGGTTGGCTCAGGTAAAAGCAACGCTGGCATCTGCCATGGTTCTATGAGAAATGATGCCGCCCGCCTTGCTAGCCTGCGGTCACTTCCGGGAATAGGCTGAGGATATCATCCTGTTGTACCCCAGCATCATTCAGCGAGTCCTCCTCGGACAGCCGCTTGCCGGAAGAACGATGATCCAACCGATAGGTGATCGGATTTGCCCCCTGGTTTGTTGGGAGTCCCATCTTGCTTACCAGAGCCGGGATCAGCCGGCGCATCGGTACGTCGTTGGGGAGCTCAACCGGGGTCTTTTTCGAACCAGTCGGATCGTAGATGATTACTTTGATGTTAGCCATTAAATAAAGCCTCCATAGATGTTTTCAAGGTCTGCTATTGATAATACGTACTGCGTTCATTTTGGTTGCATAAATGAGCGCCGGCTGAGGACAGCCCGGTCACTCGAAGGAGAAGAAGCTCTCTTGGTCGCCGCTCAGCTCATAATACACGGTACCCTCGCTTCCCCGGGCCCGAATGATGTGAAGCGGGGCGATGTCCACCTCCGCCAGGGTCCGGTCCAGGAAACTCTCGCTGCCGCTGATCCGGTGGGTGAGCTGCATGTCGCACTTGGCGCCGCATTCCGGGCAAACCGACTCCTGCTCGTACAGCCGGGCCATCCGCTTTAGGATCGGCCGCCGGTCGCCGCAGTCGGGGCAGGTCATGTCCACCACCAGTTCGCTGTCAAACTCCAGCACCGTATCCTGTCCCAGCCGTTCACGGGCGATGTCCAGCAGCTGCGCCAGGGTCGTAGCCTGGCTGCTGACTTCGGGCAGCTCCACAATTGGATCGAGACGGGAATGGCTCATACACCCTTCTTTGACCGGGTATTCGGTGGTATAGATGTCGTTGGTCAAGCCGTTGATCATCAACGCTTTCCCCGGCTGCACTTCCATCTGGTGAATCAGCTTCAACGCCTCTTGGGTCTGAAAAGCGGCCACGATTGAGGCGCTGGTTGGCGTCGTCGGCACCTTCCCCTGCAGCAGATTCTGTCGGGCCAAAAGCGGGCATGAGTAGCGCAGGCCGATGATTTGATAATCCAGATCGGTCAGGGTGCATTCATAACAGGCTCCCTGCCCGGGCCAAAACACCCGCACAATCCCCATCAGCTCCTGAATAGCCCCATCGACCCAAGGACGGTCCACCGCCCAGCAGAACCGGTTGATCGACAGCCGCGCTTCACGGTTGTCCAGGCAGCCGATGATGGCATCCACGTGCCGGAAGACCCCCATGCCCAGCTCATAATTGATGTCGCCGTGCCAGGTCATCACCTGCACATCGGCGTTGAGCTCCTTGACCCGCTCAGCGGCGGCGTCCACCTTGCGCCGCCCCCGATCCCCCTCCCGGAACAGGACTGAGCGGCTGAGATTGGAGTCCTCAATGGTGTCGAAGTCGGCGATAATAACCTTCCCGATTCCCATCAGCGCCAGGTTCTTCAACACCTCATTGCCCAGGGCGCCGGCACCGACCACCAAAACGGTGGCGTTTCGGACTACCTCTTGCTGCCACCAACTGATGTAGCCGAACGTATGGTACCGATCGGAATCGGGATCAGTTATCACAATAGTTTCTTCACTCATGTTCATTCCTTTGCTCGTAGATACTGAGGCTGTCACAGTTATCGCAGTAAATCAGCCGGTCGCCTCCGCGGAAACCAGCTGCCGGCACGCATTCTAGCTGGATCCTGGCCAACATAGAAAATTCTCGGTCACGATCAACGTGCCGCTTTCATTCCGGGCGATACCTACACCGACGTGGGTCCATATCGGATTCAAGATATTCCCGCGATGGTTGGAAAGGCTGCGAGGTTGATCCATGAAAGCCCGGTGGATTTGATGGACCCCTTGTTCGCTGTGAGCGGCTTCACCGGTCACTGCCCCGATGTTTTCGCCGCAGGCCACAAAAGGGATTCCCTGGTTTTCGATGCGCTTGGCTGCCGATATTCCTTCCGGTGACCTATGGTCTACATACTGCCGCTTGAGCATATCCAATGAGTGCCCCCGGGCGACCGCCGCCAGGCTGGGATGCCACTTGAGTTCCGCACTGCCCAGCCAACCTGGCAGTGCGTCCCGGCGGGCATGATTGATCAGGGTGACCACCACCCGCTCAAGGACTTCCATGTCGGGCAGCGGCAGCGGCTGAGGTGACACCGCCTGGGTTTCTTCACGGTTTATGGACAGCGCCGGTGCCGTCACCACC
>JAHEEY010000447.1 GCA_024640485.1 Chloroflexota bacterium
TGCCGCTCAGCTGGCGCAGGAAATGGGTCTTGGGCAGAGTCAAGGCGACCAGGGAAGGGAGCAGCCGGGGGGTGATGGTGTGGCCCAAACTCTGGGCCAAGGCAAAGCCGCTGCCGTCAGAGCCGCTTTTGGGGAGGCTTTTGCCGCCGGCGGCGAGGATCAGTTTGGCGCTGTTCAAGGCCCCCCAATCGCCGCTTATCGTATAGCCATCGGAGACTCTTTCGACATGGGTGACCCGCCGGGGATGGGCGATGGTGACGCCGGCGCTGCGAGAGCCGTGGAGGAGCGCGTAGAGCACAGTAGATGCGTTATCAGTTGTGGGGAACAGCTTGCCGGTATCTTCCTGCTTGAGGGTGACGCCCAGCTGGCTGAAGAATTCGATGGTCTGAGGGACATCAAAACGACGGAGCACTTTGGCGATAGCGGGGCGAGTCGATCCGGCGTAATCGTCGGCGGTAACCTGATAATGGGTGACGTTGCAGCGGCTGCCGCCAGAGACCAATATCTTGGCGCCCAACTTCCGGGCGCTGTCAAGGGCAGTGATCCGCAAGTTGGGATCGGTCCTGCCTGCCCAAATGGCGGCCATCAACCCGGCGGCGCCGGCGCCAATCACCGCGATGTCTGTGTCATGTTTCATGCGGTTCTCCAGTCCCAAACCGGTCTACCTCGGCGAGCCGCCGCCCACTGCGGCATCCCGCGCCGCAGCGGTTGGGAGATGCCCTTGAGGCTGTGCCGGCAGCTAGTCGGCCATCATGGGAGAATACTCGAACTGCCCGACCCAGAAGGCCTGGACGGTACGCAAAATGACTGACAGGAAGCCTATGGTGAGGCCGCCGGTAACGGCAAGGTCGACGACGCCGCGCCAGGGCTGCGGAAAACTGCGGACCAGCAGTATCAGGGCGACCATGCCCACGGTCATGCCGTAGGTGGCGATCTTCTTCTTCTTGATGATCTGGAAATAGCCGATACAGAAGAATGGAGCCAACAGCACGCGCAGAGGCGTGGGGTTCTGAGAAAGGAAAACGGCTCTGGCGGCGATCCGTGGAGCCAGCGCCAGATGAAGGGCGCGATACCCTTTGAAATAAAGGACGATCGCTGTATTCAGCACCAGTACCAGCCAGTGGTACCAGCTTAAAGAGTAGTCGAATGCCTCAATTGTGGGGGGCGTCAGCTTGATCACTGCCATCCCAAGAAGCATCAATACGCCTCCAATCCCCCATAATACGCCTGCGAATGCCATATAGTACCTGCCTCATTTGTATTGATGTTTCGATTCCATGACGCGGCGACGGCTGCAGCGACCCATTGGAACGGGTGAATTTCAGCGGTGTAGATCGTCTCTGGGAATCAAATCGGTGAGACAACCATAACCCAATTGGTATGGTGCAGGCAAAAAGTCCCTTCGGCACCATTCAGAGGGAGGCGGGCTTGAAAGCATATGAGGGTGCCAGCCGACCGATTGGGGCAGGAGCGAGAAGGTTAGCCAAAGGTGACAGCAACGCAGGGGATATTGACTTCAGCCGGCGTGTTTGTTAACATGAAGAACATGAGTAACCAGGTCAGCAATTCGATTTCAACGCACAGCCGTGCGGCAGCAGCCAGCCAGACATTTCGTCTGGTGTTCTGCACTGCCTGAAATCGAGTCGCCGTCAATTTCGCAGTCAGCCGCCAGATTGATTTTCCAATCTGGCGGTTTTTTGTTGCTACGGTAAAATTCGGAGAGCGATCGTGGACCAGACGCCAGAACCCTGCGGGGCTTTTGTGAAAGTCAACTGTCGCTGATCGCAATCATATGGAGAGAACATGAACCCGAAGACTAGTAATGAAATCCGCCAGGCTTTTCTGGATTATTTTCAAGAGATGCGGCACGAGATTGTGGCCAGCGCGCCGCTGCCGCAGCGTGACAACCCGACCTTGCTGTTTACCAACGCAGGAATGAACCAGTTCGCCAACGTGTTCCTGGGCAATGAGAAGCGGCCTTACGTTCGGGCGGCGACTTCTCAGAAGTGCATGCGGGTGCAAGGAAAGCATAATGATCTGGAAAATGTGGGGCCATCTCCGAGGCACCACACGTTCTTTGAAATGCTGGGTAATTTCTCTTTTGGGGATTATTTCAAACAAGACGCTATCCGATTCGCCTATGATTTCATGACCCGGGTATGCGGGCTGCCGGCGGAAAAATTGTGGTATACAGTCCACACCGGGGATGATGACGCGTTCAGAATCTGGACGGATGAAGTCAAGGTCGATCCCAGCCGGGTGCTGCGGATGGGCGACAAGACCAATTTCTGGATGATGGGCGATGTTGGGCCGTGCGGGCCGACCAGCGAAATCCATTATGACTGGGGGGCTGAGGCGTGCACTTGCGGTCAAGATGATTGCAGCGTACTGCTGGACAATGATTGCGATCGCTGGTTGGAACTGTGGAACCTGGTGTTCATGCAGTTCAACCAGGCGGAAGACGGCAGCCGCACACCGCTGCCGCGTCCTGGGGTTGACACCGGCCTGGGGCTAGAGCGGATCACCAGCGTGATCCAACAGTCGCCAGTCAACTACGACAACGATCTGTTCAGCGCGGCGATGGACCGGGTGCAGGCGCTGCTGGGCGACAGTGACAGCCAACGGCAGGCGCATCAAGTCGGCTATCGGGTGATCGCGGACCACGGCAGAGCGGCGGCCTTCCTGCTGGCTGATGGGGTGCTGCCGGGCAACGTCGGCGCCGGTTATGTGCTGCGGATGGTCATCCGGCGCGCGGCTCGTTTTGGGCGCAAGATCGGGTTCACCAGCCCATTCATGGCGGAAGTCGCCAAGGTGTATATCGACCTGATGGGCGATGCGTATCCCGAGCTGAGGGCCAGGAAAGACCATGTGCTGCAGACGCTGACTTTGGAAGAGGAGCGTTTCTCAAGGACGTTGGATTCTGCTTTGGCCCAGCTGGACGCGATCATGGAAGAATTGACCGCGACCGGCGAGAAGGTTATTTCCGGCGAGACCGCTTTTGATCTGTACGCCACACACGGGCTGCCGTTGGAGATATCCCGAGACGTGGTCCAAGAGCGGGGATTTTCGGTAGATGAGGCTGGCTTCAACAAGGCGCGCGAGGCGCATGCCACCGCCAGCGGCGCCGGCGCTTTCGGCAGATACGAGACCGGCGGCGACCTGTACCGAACCCTGTTGAACCAATTGATCGAAAGCGGCGCGCTGGGCGCGGATGGTGTCAAGCATGACCCGTATTTCGGGGCGGAGATGCAGACCACGGTAATCGGGCTGATCGCGGACGAGGCTGTGGTAGGCCGGGCGGAGGCTGGACAGCAGGTGGAAGTGGTGACGGCGACCACGCCGTTCTATGTGGAATCGGGTGGTGAGGTCAGCGACACAGGCTGGATCAAGGGCACCAGCGGCGGCGGCAAGTTCCAAGTTGAAGACAGCTTTAAGCCAGTTCCGGGCCTGGTGGTCCATAAGGGCACCGTGGCAGCGGGCCAACTTGAAGTTGGAGAAGCGGCTGACGTCCAGGTCGATGATCAGCGGCGGGGCGATATCCGGCGCAATCATACCGCTACCCACATTCTGCACCGCGAACTGCGGGCGCATCTGGGCAAGCACGTCCTGCAGGCGGGCTCCCTGGTGGCGCCTGACAGGCTTCGCTTTGACTTCACCCACGGACAAGCGGTCGACAAACAGACGCTGGCCAAAATCGAGCAAGATATCAACCAGGCGATTTTGAGCAACTATCCGGTGGCGATCAGCTATATGGGACAGAAGGAAGCGATTGAGGGCGGGGCGATGGCCTTATTCGGCGAAAAATACGGCGACATCGTGCGCACCGTCCAGATCGGCGGAACGGACCAGGCGAACGCCTATAGTTTTGAACTGTGCGGCGGCCTGCATGTGGGAGAGACCGCGGAGATCGGGCTGTTCCGCTTCCTCAGTGAAGGGGCTGTGGGCGCCGGGGTGCGCCGGGTGGAAGCTGTCACCGGCAGCGGCGCGCAGCATTTTGTCAGC
>JAHEEY010000448.1 GCA_024640485.1 Chloroflexota bacterium
CCGTAGGAGAGCTCGCCAACGACGGTAATTTCGTCTGCAACCTGATTGATCATGCCGGCGATGATGTCGCCGCCCTGCTCTTTGGTGGGATCAACGATCAACTGTATCGTGACCGGCTGGTAGCGGTCAATATTTCGGCTGAAGTCGGCCGGGATGATAATTGCCCCAATCGCCTCGCCATCAGCAACCAGCCTGTCAGCGGCCGAAGGGGAGTCAGCCTTTTGAAGCGCCAGCAGTTCGATTTGTTCCAGGGCAAGGGAGATCTGCTGACCGTACATCCCTTCATCCTGGTTGACCAACACCGCATCAATTGAAATGGCGGAACCTTCTTCACCGTTCTCGCCGGCGAAAGCGTTGCCGGCGGAACCGAGCAAAGCACTCAAGAGCATCGGCAGTAAGAACAACACCGCCAAGCTTCCCCGATCTTTAGATATTACCTGCAGTTCTTTCCCGGCAACTGCCAGGAGGTACCTGATATTATTCATCATCATGTCTCCGTATCTTTCGTAGTTGGCCGTTTTCGTGGAATCCCAGGCGTCTACCCTACTGGAAAGCGCCTTTCCCACAGCCAACCCGCTCGTTACCGGTCAAACTCAAATCGCCACACGCCGACGATCCAGAACAGCAGCCCAAACCCGGCCAGGACCAGCAGGTCAGTAGAGATGCCGCTGATATCCTGTCCTCGGACCAGGACGCCGTAGAAAGCCTTGCTGGCCCAATAATGGGGGACCGCCTTTCCTACTTGCCCCAGAAATCCTTCCAAGAGATAGATAGGGAAGAACGCCCCGCCGAGAGCTCCCATCACCCACAGGACCACAGCGCTCATGCCGCCAATCTGGTTCTCTGTGCGAGCGACGGCAGCGATCAGAACACCCATCCCGGAGGCGCACAATGCCATGACCAGGACGATCAGGATGACCAGCAGTGGGTGGTCGCCCAGAACCAGCCCGTCTAGGCCAATGAGGGGCATTAGGAACATACCGATGCCAAATATGACGATCACCTGGCTGATAGTGATTACCATCTGAGGCAGCATCTTCCCCAACAATAGCGAGGCTTTGCTCATAGGCGCTGCCATCAGGCGGCGAAAACTACCCACTTTCTTCTCATTGTAAATCGACAAAGCGGTCACGCCAGCGCTTAAGAAAACGAAGAGTACCGTGAAGCTAGGCACAGCTACTTGTGTTCCGGTCACCGGCTGGAACTCCTCTATTTTGTCCAATTCGCCCGGCTGCAGCTGCTCAACGGTGATCAAAGGGCGTTCATGAGAAATGGCAAATTGGGATTCAGCCTGCTGCAAGACACGCTCAGTAGTAAACGGCTGCTGATCGGCGGGCATGGCTGCCTGCATCTCACCCATGAAGGTCAGGCTGGCGACAATTTGAGTCTCGAGGGCCATGTCCTGGGCAGCACCGTCAACGATCAGCCTGATGGTCTCGGTAATATTATCGTCAGCATCGGGGTGCGTTATGATGCGTAAGGCGACCTGCTTGTTGGCGTTGAGGTCAGCGGAGAAACTGCTGGGTATAACCATCAGCCGCTGTATGTCTCCGGCCTCCAGTTGGGCGTCTGCGGCCGACTGATCCATGATTTCACAGTTCACGCCACCGGCGGTATTAATCCCTTCAATGAACGCTGCCGCTTCTGACCCTTGATCGAGGTTGACCACGGTCAAAGGGAGCGCTTCCTGCTCATCCTCACCCATGCTGCCCATGCCGCTGAAAACAAGGATGAACACAAAAGGCAGCACAAATATCTGAAGCAGGGTGCCGCGGTCCCGGAGGATTATCAGTATATCTTTATAGGCAATGCTCAACATTTTCATGATTTCTACTCCCTCAGCTTCTTTCCGGTCAAGTGCAGGAAAACGTTCTCCAGATTGGGCTCCAGGATCTTCAGCGAGGCAATCTGAATATCCCGTTCGTTGAAGAAATGAATGATGTTGACCAAAGCCTCCTGACTGTTGAGGGTTTCGACCTTGACCACAGGATAAGTGGGAACATTGGGGGAGACATCTTTAGCCTCTCCGTCTGCCGGAGGCGGGGCGATGGGCGACTGCGAGAGTGAGGCTTGTTTGACGCCTTTGATTCCGCGAAGCTGGGTCAACAGATCTTCGTTAACCTGCTGCAGGCCCACCTGAATGACACCGCCCCCCAGCATAGCGATCAGGTTCGGGATGGTATCCAGGGCGATAATCTCCCCTTGATCGACGATGGCCACCCGGCTGCAAAGAAGCTCGACCTCTTCCATGTAATGGCTGGTGTAGATGATGGTCATCCCACGTTCACGGTTGAGACGGCGGACGCTGTCGAAGATGTGATTGCGGCTCTGAGGATCGACCCCGACGGTCGGCTCATCCAGGAAGAGCAGCTGCGGATGGTGGACAAGCCCGGCAGCGATATTTACACGTCGTTTCATGCCGCCAGAGTATTTACCAACTGGATCATCGGCCCGATCGGTTAGCGAGACGATACGCAGTACGTCTTCGACCCGGGTCTTCAAATCCTTTCCCCGCAAACCATAAATACGCCCAAAGAATTCCAGGTTAGCCCTGGCGCTCAGGGTTGGGTATAGGGCCAGGTCCTGAGGAACCAGCCCGTTGACTTTCTTGACCTGGTCTAGCTGTTTCCGCAGATCAAACCCACCGATTTCGGCAGTTCCCGAGGTCGGTTCCAGGACACCGGTCAACATAGAAATCGCGGTCGTCTTGCCGGCTCCATTGGGGCCGAGCAGACCAAAGATCTCGCCTTTATTGACGGAAAAACTGATCTTCTTGACCGCTTCAAACTCTCCGAACTTCTTCTGCAAGTCGCGTACCGTTAAAATCGACTCGGACATAATTGCCTCCCGAATTAGGGCCTCTGCCCAGTAACCATTCTGGTCGATCTGTCCCGTCTCTTGGCTCACGCAAGACGACCGGGCCGACCAACTCATCGCTAAACTGTCGCATCTAATCTGCTAATACTATAGCGAAACGTGACGGGGGATGGATGTGCCGGAGGTCATGACCGGGTCATATC
Source organism: Chloroflexota bacterium (assembly GCA_024640485.1). Taxonomy (GTDB): domain Bacteria; phylum Chloroflexota; class Anaerolineae; order Promineifilales; family Promineifilaceae; genus JAHEEY01. Next base: position 3,021 of record JAHEEY010000448.1, read on the forward strand.
TTCAAGTGTGACCTGGTCACAGTCAAGGAGCACGGCAGCGCTAGATTCTTGGGCGTGGTAAGTCGGATTTCTCGGACAAGAAGACGGAGGGGCAATTCCAATGTCCTCGACGGGCACTAGAATCACACTTGCCATGGACTGTGACTGCAGCGATTGGAAAGGGAAGGAATACTGGAGGAGAGAAGAGCGTTCTTGGCGTAAACTAGAGAAGCCCCAGCTCTTTGGCTTTCAGTGCCGCCTGGGTCCTGTCTCGGACTTCAAGTTTGCCTAAGATGTTGGTCAAATGATTTTTCACGGTGCCTTCGGCAATGAACAGCTGGGTGGCAATCTCTTTATTGCTGGCGCCAGCAGCGACGATCTGCAGGATTTCCAGCTCCCGTTCCGACAGTGCTTCCACCAGTGCATCTGTATCGGGAGATTGAGCCTGCCCCTCAGCCATCCGATTGAACTCCGCCACCAGCCTGGCAGCCACCGACGGCTGCAGGAAGGATTCTCCACTGGCGGTTATCCGAATCGCCTCAACCAGTTTCTCTGACGGGACATCCTTGAGCAGGTAGCCAGCGGCGCCAGCACGCAGCGCTTCAAATATGTGTTCGTCATCGTCGAAGGTGGTCAGCACTATTACCCGGGAGTCGGGAAATGCCGACTGAATCTGGCGAGTGGCGGCAGCCCCATTTAGTTCAGGCATGTTCAAGTCCATCAACACCACATTTGGGCGAAGCTCTCTGGTCAGCCGTACCGCCTCCTGCCCGTTTGCCGCTTCGGCGACGACCTCAATATCGGGCCAGAGGGAAAGCAGCGTATGCAGACCCTCCCTGAACAGCGCCTGATCGTCTACCAGCAAGACTCGAATGGTCATAGCCACACTATCCTATCGGCGGGTCAGCCGGGAACGGTTGCCTCAAGTAGAAAGCCCCTGCCGGGCGCGGTATCGAAGCGAAGCTCGCCGTTTAGCAACTCTACCCGCTCGCGCATACCTAT
>JAHEEY010000064.1 GCA_024640485.1 Chloroflexota bacterium
TGTTGGTGACCATTATTGGAATCGCAGCCTCCATCGGCCTCCTCAATGCCTTTCTGGTCCGGGAACCGCTGCCGGTGACGCCGATAAATCCTACCGTTCTTGTATTGACCGCGCCGGCCAGTGCTGTACCGACGCTGACGCCGATGCTGCCGACGCCCACATCTATCCCAACGTTAACGCCGATTCCTACCCCTGATCTGGCAGTTGCGCCTGAGGAAATTACCCCAGGCTACTATGCCGTAGTGGTAAACACTGAAGGATTTGGTGTGACGGTGCGCGGCGGGCCAAGCACCAATAATGTCCCCCTCGTAGTGGCGGAAGAAGGGGCAACCCTATTTGTGTTCGGCGGTCCTGCAGAGGGAAATGGATTTCTCTGGTGGCAGGTCCGGCTTGACGATGGCACGGAGGGATGGGCAGCTGCAGATTTCCTAGCGCCGGCAGTTGCACCTGGCAACTAGTTCTCAAGGGAATCGGGATATCGGTAGCATGTTCAGTTAGACGGGGAGAGATGCTTCTGCATCAGCAGTGTGTTCTCATGCCGGCCAACCGTCTCGAAGCCAAATCGCCGATATAGATGTACTGCCCGATTATCCCGATTGACACTCAAAGAAATGGCGTCGTACCTCCCGGCCGCGGTGGAAATCAGGCGCCGCATGAGTTCGCTGCCGATCCCTTGATTCCGGTATGCCGGCAAGAGGGCAATGGCCAATTCGGGTGTGTCATCATTGACGTGACCGTAGCCGGCGTTTTCTCCGGTCAGCAGCCTCAACCAGGCAGCGCCAATGGGTCGGCGCGTCGCTGAGTCGACCGCCAGATACCCGATGTCCCCCGATTTTCCCCAATGCTGAAAATACCGGGAGAGCTCTGGAATCTGGACGACTTCGCGAGGTGGAGCCGGGCTGCCCGGGGGCACGAAGATGGCAAGATAAAGCATGTCGCCTAGGAGGAGCTGGTCTTCCGCCGAGATTTCAGTGATTTCGATTTCTTTTCGCATCTTCTGCCTTGTGATACTGGTTTTCGCCCTGAATCTAGCGCATCCGCAGCCGTCTCCATTTCGTGCGCAATTACCTGATTCTCAATACGGTCAATCGGGCTGGCACGTGGTCCGGTCAGTCGGAAATAGAGCCTGACAGAACGCCAGTCAGCCATAGTTCATGAGCGGCGCTGGCGTACTGTCTGTGAGTCGCGTGCCACTTTGGAACCTGATCTATCGCCCAATAGGCCAGGTCAAGCCCTTCGTGAGACAGCGTGAGCTCACCACCAACGGCCCGGCACAAGTGGACAACAGCAACCAGGGTGTGAGGTCCGTTGGCGGCAGAGGGCAGCCGAGTGAAAACGCCCACCAGTCCGACAATCTCTACCTCAAGGCCCGTTTCTTCACGGGTTTCCCGGATCGCGGTTTGCGATGGTTTCTCATTCGGCTCTACAAAACCGCATGGCAGGCACCAGCCGCTGCCGTCGGACCGGTCCATGAGCAGGATTTCACCACGCTGATTAAAGACAGCGGCATCAGCCCCAATCTTTGGGGTGATATAGCCCAGCTCCTGGGAAAATCTGGCTGCTATCGCTTCCGCCGGCAGCGATGACAGCTGGCTGTAGCCCTCAGTAGCTATGGTCAGCAGGCGCTGATAGCGCTCCTGATCATACGGGCTGGTAGCAAAAAGAAGGCCGTTTCTGGCGATGGTTTGGATCTCGTCAAGTAATGGGATGATTGCCATGTTGATCTCGCTCGCTTTCGACTTCGATACACGTCTGTCATTGCATCTATTCTAAATCACCACGACGTCCGAAACGAGAAACCGTAACATCCGACTGTCATCAGATGGCGAGAGGAAGTGAGAATCCATACTTCGCAGGCAGCCGAGGATTCTTTGTCGACGCCGTTAGCTGATAGCCAATCGCGCGGCTGCCGATGCCAGTAGTCACCAAATTGCAGTATAATTTGCTCCGATAGAGAATTCCACCTTAATCGGTTAGTTAGACAGACTCGTAGAAGTCGATGACCTGTCAGATCGGAAATCAGGGGAATCGGACCGCGAAACGTAAGTACAGCCTATCAAGCCTGCTGGTATGCCTCTCGCGCCGGCAGAAATTCGAAGTGATGCAATCATGACGCCAAAAGAAGAGTTAGAAGCCCTAAGAGAAAAAGTGAGTTTCCATCTGTATCGATACCACGTGTTGGATGCGCCGCTGATCACCGATGCCGAGTACGATGAGCTGTATCGCCGACTGCAGTCGATGGAAGCCAAACATCCCGAGCTGATCACGCCTGATTCGCCGACGCAGCGAGCCGGCAGCCAGCCTTTGGATGTTTTTGAAAAGGTGACCCATGCCGCTCCGATTCTCAGCCTGGCCAATGCCTTTAATGTGGAAGATCTGTTCAGCTGGCGGACAAGGATCGGCCGGCTGCTGCCCGATGCCGAGATGCCCCTGGATTATGTGGCTGAGCCCAAACTAGACGGATTAACAGTCGTTTTGACCTATCGGAATGGTGTGTTCGTTCAAGGTGGGACCCGCGGCAATGGCGAAGTGGGCGAAGATGTCACTCAGAACTTGCGCACAGTCCGCAGCCTTCCTCAGCGCATCCCCGTTGATCCCACGAGCGACCTGGTGCCGCCAGCCTACCTGGTGGTGCGCGGCGAAGCATTTTTCCCCCTGGACAAGTTTGAGACATTTAATCAGTCGCGTATGGAGACAGGGGCAAGCCCCTATATGAACCCGCGAAATGCCGCTGCCGGCAGCTTGCGACAGCTGGACTCAGCAATTACCGCGGCGCGCCCTCTGACACTGTACTGCTACGATTTCATTGCCTGGGAAGGCGGCGACATACCTGAGAAGCAGTGGCAACGTCTTTCATATCTGCGGCAGCTGGGATTCCCCGTCTCGCCGGACAATATCTACTGCCCAGATCTGGATGCCGCTGCCAGCGCCTACGACTCATGGATGGAAAAGCGGAACAAGATCAACTACGAGGTTGACGGTGTGGTGATCAAGATCAATGATCGCCCCCTGGCTGACAGCCTAGGTTTCGTAGGCAAAGATCCGCGCGGGGCTGTGGCTATGAAGTTTCCGGCCCAAGAACGTACTTCAAAACTGCTTGGCGTGCAGGTGAGCGTTGGACGAACGGGTATTTTGGCGCCAGCGGCGATACTGGAGGCGGTGGAGATAGGCGGTGTGGTGGTTCGCAATGCCACGCTTCATAACTATGATGAAATCGCCCGCAAGGACATACGGATTGGCGATACCGTCATCGTCAAACGAGCCGGTGATGTCATTCCCTATGTCATCGGCCCGGTGGTTGAACTGCGTGACGGCTCTGAGCAGCCGGTTGAGATGCCCACGAAATGCCCCGCCTGTGGTGAACCTGCCGTTCGCATAGAAGGGGAGGTGGCCATTTACTGCGACAATATCAACTGTCCGGAGCAGCTGGTGCGCGGCATTGAGTATTTCGTCAGCCGGGCAGCCATGGACATCGACAACTTCGGTTCACAGACAGCTGCGCTGCTGGTGGAGCAGAATATGCTCAAAGACATCAGCGGCATCTATTCCCTCAACCGCGACCAGTTGTTGACGCTGGAAGGTTTCAAGGAAAAGAAGGTTGACAATCTGCTCAAGGGGATCGAGGCAAGCAAAGCTCAGCCGGCAGACCGATTGCTCACGGCGCTTGGTATTCGCTTTGTGGGCACCGTTGTGGCCACTACGTTGCTGAGGGCCCTGGGAAGCATAGATGCCCTGGCGGAGGCGGCCCAGGAGATTCTGGAGGCAATTGACGGCATCGGGCCGCAGACCGCGATGTCAGTCAAGTCCTGGTTCAATCATGCCGGTAACCAAGAGCTGCTTGCCAACCTGAAGCAAGCCGGGCTGCAGTTTGCTGCTGTCGCCGAGGATCGTGCCGGGACGACGCCGTTTGCCGGCCTGACCTTTGTCATCACCGGAACCCTGGCAACTATGTCAAGGCAAGAGGCCAAAGAATACATCGAAGCGCGCGGCGGGAAAGTGGTTGGCTCTGTCAGTGGGAACACCGATTATCTCGTTGCCGGCGAGAAGGCGGGCAGCAAGTTGAGCAAAGCACAGGCTCTGGGCGTGAAAATCGTTGATGAGAGCGGCTTGACAGAGCTAGCCGAGGGCTGATGAAGAATCCGTTTGCTGCTGAAGAAATCGGCTGGATTTCGCCTTCACTCAATCGACTTCGCCTCATGGAGCTGCCCGGTGTTGATCTTCCGCAACAGGTAAAGGGAAAGCTGGCGTTTGACCTGCTTTCGTCAGATGCGGTGAAGTCAATGATTCGGCCGTTTACAGATGAGTTGGGGTTGACCTCGGAAAATGTTAACCTCATAACCGGGCTTGACCGCTGCTTCTCGGTTGGGCCGCCGGAAGCGCGCGCCAGGGCCAGGATGTTAGCGCAGGAGTATGGCCGACATTTGGGGTATGTATTGCTGGCATTGAAGCGTGGAGACGCGGCTAACCGCAGCGCACGGGCAGAATGGGGCGAAGATCATTGGGAATTCTGGGGCAACATCAACTCAATTTGGGTCGGAGGCGGCTTGTCTGCTGGCCCGTTTGGCCAAATCGCAGTAGATGCCGCGGCGGAATTGGTCACTTCGGCAGGATTTCCGGCGATGTCTGTACAGCTGACGCCATTCCATAAAGATCTCTCGGTTATAGGCGCAGGCAGGTTTGCCCCTGCAGGTACCGAGGTGGCGTTGTTGGCCGATTTCGGCCACTCGCATGTTAAGCAAGCGTGCGCTATTTATGAAGACGATGTGCTGGTGGAAATCCATCACTTCGCCGATCTCGATGCGCCATGCCAGGATTTCATTGACGGTGATGGCTCTCTTGAAGGTATCATCCGACAAGCGGAGTGGATGCAGGACGCTATCGCCGACAGTTGGCACGAAGCAATTGACCTCGGCCTAGATCCAGAGCCCACGGTCATCGCCAGTCTGGCATGCTACATGCATCATGGCCAGCCCTACTCAACCGAAATGGGCTGCTACGGCAGACTCCAGCTGTTGGATGACAACCTCCAAGAGTTCTTCGCGGACCAACTCAGCCTGCAGTTGGAAATGCCTGTTCATTTGAGACTGATCCAAGATGGCACAGCCGCCGCCGCGGTTTATGCTGGTGCTGAGAACTGTGCGGTGCTGACACTAGGAACTGCCGTGGGTGTTGGGTTTCCAGCCGCAGAGGAGGGATTGATGCGTTTATCGCCGCAGCTAGGTGCGGATAACTAATTCTGATACACTGACTGCCCCTAAGAAGTACTGAGATATTTGAAGAGATAATCCGCTATGCCAGAATTTTTCAATGTGTTGCCACCGGATGATGCCAGAGCTTTGCTTTTGGAGCACCTAACCACGATCTTGCCAGGCGAGACGATTCCGACACATGAATCGAACGGACGAGTGACTTCTGAAGCCATTTGCGCGCCGCAAGCTTTGCCGGCGTTCCGGCGGAGCACAATGGATGGGTATGCGCTTCGAGCGGCAGATGCATATGGCGCCAGCGAATCCCTGCCAGCCTTTCTCCAGGTGATCGGTGAAGTGCCGATGGGCCGGGCTGCCGACGTCCAATTGGGCAGTGGCGACGCTGCCTTAGTTCATACGGGCGGCATGATACCGGACTCGGCAGACGCTGTGGTACAGGTCGAACATACCCAGCGGATCGGCGGCGATACAGAAGTGAATCAACCGTATGAGATAGAGGTGTTCAGATCAGTTGCCCAGGGACAGAATGTGCTCCAGGTGGGCGAAGATGTCACGATGGGCGCTGAAATACTGCCGGGCGGACATCTGCTGAGGCCGCAAGATATGGGCGGACTACTGGCGCTGGGGATCACTTCAGTAAAGGTTTCTTGGAAACCTAGAGTCGCGATCATGGCGACTGGCGATGAAGTTGTCGCCCCAAATCAAGAAACAGGCCCGGGCCAGATTCGGGACATCAACAGCTATACTATCGCTGGATTGGTAGCCCAGGCCGGCGGGATACCGGTCTACTGCGGTATTATTCAGGATGATTTCGAGGCGTTGAAGCGGGCTGCCGCCGAAGCGCTGAGCAACAATGACATGTTGGTCATGTCTGCAGGGTCGTCAGTTAGCACCAGGGACATGACCGTGAAGGTGATCGAAGAGCTGGGCGAACCTGGGGTCTTGCTGCATGGGGTTGCCACTCGTCCTGGCAAACCGACCATTGTTGGAACCGTTGGAGCGAAGCCGGTGTTGGGACTGCCCGGGAATCCAGTATCGGCAATGGTTCAGTTCGATATGTTTGGCACGCCGGCGATCTACCGGCTGCAAGGCGTCGCAGTTCCGCCGAGGCGTGGACTGGTCTGGGCCAAACTGAGCCAGAATATCGCCAGTGAGAGCGGCCGGGAAGATTACATTCCAGCAAAACTCGAAGATGCTGCCGAAGGCCTGCTGGCGTCACCTGTTTTCGGCAAGAGCAACCTGATCTACACCTTGGTTAATGCCGACGGTCTGATTAAGGTTCCTCTGAATAAGGGGGGGCTGCTGGCCGGCGAGTGGGTAGAAGTGCGGCTGTTCTAGCGTCAAATCCCGCGGCGATCTGCGAAATGGTCCCGATATCGCAGACGACCAGGGCATGGCGGCCATGATTCTGCAGGCATCAAATCTGCGCATAATCAAAAGGAGAGACGTTCAGTTTGAGCCTGAATGTCTCTCCTTCTTGTCTACGCTGATCTCAGCAAGTTATCTTAACCGGCCAGGAACTCATCCAAATTCGCTTTGCTGATCCGGTAGGCGCGGCCGATCTTGCGCGCTTTCAAATCACCTGCCTCAATGGCGGCAACCACGTCCTCTTCGGCTACCTGAAGAATGGCGGCGGCCTGGGCCGGGGTCATGACGTCAGGGGTGCCGGCGGCGGGGGCAGCCTGCGGTGCTTGCTGCTGGACCGGAGCCTGCTGCGGCTGCTGTTGCTGTTGCTGCTGCTGCATCGACTGCATCGCTGCCATACCCATTGCCCCAAGGCCCATGTCACTCATACCGCCTCCTGCTGGATTCTCGGCTGCGGCCACGAAGGCGTCGGCCTGCTGCTTCTGGACGTAAGAGGTGCCGTAACCCATGTTGGTGACGACTTCCAGGGATTTGGGGTGAAGGGCCAGGCGAATATTGAAATCAACCAACGTCATACCGATGGCATCGAATTCTTCCTGGAGCAAACCTACCAACAGATCATTGATATCCTTGGAGAATGACTGAAGCTGGGCTGGGCCCAGATTCTTGGCAATCGCCAGTTCGCTCAGCTTGTCCTGCATCATGACGCCCAGCATTGGATCTAGGCGTTCCTTGATCTGCATCTGGCGGACGCTTTCGCGGAAGGCATCCATGGCATTTAGGAATCGCCAGGCATCTTTAACTCTGACAACATAAGTGCCGTTGCCCACAATGGCGCTGGCCCCTGGGGATCGATTTGGGTGCTCGATGACGATGGGATTGGCGGTGCCCCACTTAAGGGTGAGGTCGGTGGTCTTCAGAAAATAGACATCAGCCGTGAAGACGTTCTTGCCGCCGAAGAGACCTTTCTCCAGCAAATCAGTCAGAAGCGGTATGTTCTCGGTTGTCAGGGTGTGACGTCCGCTGTCGAAACTGCCCATGGACTTGCCGCCGCGCACAAATACGGCAGTCTCGCCGGTATTAACCGTTAGCTGCGAGCCCAATTTGATATCCCCTGGACCTCCCCTGGGGAATTTTTGGACGATTTCATCTTTCAGCCAGGACTCAACCAGTACACTGTCGAAAACTTGGGGCATAATTTATCTCCTTCCTGCCAAAATTAGCTGACTTCAAATCCCATTCTGGGAAAGGCCAACTCACCTATTTCCAACGCTTAGCTAATGTCAGCTAGCACTTCGTTACGAGAACTGAAAGAGCTGTTTGCAGCCTGGACGGCGGCATCTAGCTCTCGAATTGCGGTTTTGATATCGCCATCTTCTTGGGATGCTTTTTCAAGCGCCGCGACGCCAGCTGTAATCTCATCGACATGGGCAAGCATGCTCTCGTCGAACGCGTAGAGGCGGGCCAGATCATCTTCTTTCACCTTGATGGCATCGAAGAAGCCGGCATATCCCACCGCCGCGTCTCTGATTTTGCCAATAAGCCCCATCAGCCTGTTATCAACGCGGCCCAGTGGCTCGGCATGATCTATTGCCAAAATAATGTCCCTGCTGATCTCTTGATGGACATTGCTCAGCTGCAGTCGAGACTCTTCCAATTTGGCAGCGATCGTCTTGCGCAGAAGCTGATCCGCTTCTCGACGGCGGCTGCGTTCCATATAGCCATCAAGTCCAGGAATCTTGCTCAGCAGATTTCCCAGGCCGGATGATTCTCCCTTAATCTTATCGTACAAGTCGGAAACATATTCTTTCATGATCACAATCTCCTTAACGAATCTCTCAATAGCTTGCTACTGGCATCACCTGTCAGGACACGATGTTGGCTTACAGCCATCCCCGCTAATCTAGATAATATTCTGCGCTGCAGTATGGGCAACGAATGACCCCTTTGCCGGCTAACTCCAACTCTCCGCCGCACTGTTCACATTGTCTGAGTTCGCGTAGTTCACTGGCTTGACGAGAGTAGAGCATACCTTCGTCCCAGTTTACGTAGCCTGAGAATAGACCCATACCCACCAGCTCGTGGATCATGCCGTTGATCTCATCTCTCGAGGATTTGAGGTCGATGACTAGATCCGCAATGGCTACCTGCCCCCTGGTCTTTACGATGTTTAGCAGCTCGCGCTGCATATTCGCCCCAACGGCTTCTGCCGCCTCTTGCGTTCCTCGCCAAAGCATAAACGAGCCAATACCAAGCTGCGGCAGGACCAGCACCGCGATGCCGATCACCATACCCAATGTCGCCGCGCCTGATGTTAAACTGCCTTCCGCTTTGTATACGCCCATCAAGGCGACGACGATGATGCCAACGATGATACCGCCAGCAATCAAGATGATTCCGATTGTTCGACCCATGTTACCTCCATCTTTCTGCAAATACATGGCGCAGGTAAATAGCAAGCGCCATCTGCCCTGATTTAGCCAAAACCACCGCTGCCGCCACCGCCGCTAGACCCACCACTGAATCCGCCGCTGAACCCACCACTGCTGCCGCCGCTGCTGGAGCTCGGCGGTGTGCTTCTGAATATGGTTGATGTAGAGTTGAGCATCCGGGTCAGCCCCTTGGACATTGAGTCCAAGCCGCCGGTCAAGCCGCCGGAGAGCCCTTCCAGTGAGGGGGCTGAACCGCCTGGGGAGGTGGGGCTGAGCGACCCGCCGCTGTGCATGGTGCTGCCGCCAATGTGGCCGCCGTAGTAGGGTCCGTACCAGGTTGGTATCGGCGTAGCGGGGAACTGCTGAAACTTGCGGATCCATGAACGTTCAAGCCCGAAAGCAGTGGCATAAGCAAGGTACTTCTCAAATATCTCAGTGGCCTCAGCCAGGTTGCCGTACTTCTCCGCGTTCTGGAGATACATTTTGAACGCTTCCCATTTAGCAGATGCTTCCACACCCTTCTTGCTTTTAACAGGCATGTACCTGGAAGCGACCAGCAGCACTAGGCCGGTTAGGCCTATTGAAAAGGCCGGGCATATCGCCATCGGCACGGTGCCGCCAAACATGATGGGCAGCGCGAAAAAGCCTGCAAATGCGCCGGCGAGGACCACAAAGGAAAGACAGCCATAGCTGTTGCGCACCGTTTCCGGCGAACGAGGGACAAGCGCCTCGTTCTGCAGCTCGTCGTACATCATCTTGCGCAGCTTCGGGAGCTTTTCGGCGAACTTGTAGCGAAGGCTGTCGAGCGAGCGCTCTTTCTTACCCTTAAAGACAAAACTCAGGAATTGACGCTCGTAGTCGCGAAGGTCGCTATCAGGTTTGTCGGTGCGTTCGAATACATGATTGCGTTTTTCTTCCGAAATAGTCAGATAGCCTCGACTGGCTAAATCGATCAGTGTGGAGATGATATCACGCATGTCCGCCTTTTCGTCGACCAGGGTGCCGACTAGACCCGGCGGCAGATTATCGGGCGGTTCACTGATGAATTCAGGTACCACAACATTCAATTCCGGATCGCGCCCCCTGCTATACCACAGGGCCAGTACCAATAGGGGGCCGGCAACAGCGATTAGGATTGCGGCTGCCAATACAAAGAGGCTGATGCTGTCGCCTCGCTGCTCTTTTTCCTGCCAGTCCGGCGTGACAGCGTTTAGCAGCCCGTGGGGAAACTGAACACGTACCTCGAAGAGTTGTCCGGGAATCACACCCAGGGTGTTGTTGTAGCTGATGTGACGCCCATCATCACTGACCTGAATCCGAATCGCCTCAGATTCTTGTTCATCCAGGTACCCGGCAACCAAGTAATCATTGGTGCCGGTATATTTCTGCGGCTGGATTCCTTCAGGTAGATGGATTTTGACCACGCTAGATGCTATTAGAGCCGGTAAATCCACTGGGGTTGGCTTCCAATAGACTTGGTCGCCAGAGCCTGCTTCCATGGTGCCGAGTCGGACGCCACCTAACACAGTGTAGCCGATGGTGTAAGTATGCCTACCCATGGTCGGCTCAAAATACCAGCGGATGACTTCCTCCCCAGATTCAAGATTGACTTCAAAAGTACGGGGCGTGTTGCTGCCGGACTCCGTGTAGAAGCTGTTCCCCTCACTGACGGACAGATCTGTGATGCCGTCATTGTTTCCCAGATTGCCTACGGGCACGCCGCGGAAACCAAAGGAGAAGGTATCGCCGGAGAAGTTTATGGTCTGAGTTTCGATGATCCGTAAATCACCATTGTCGAGGACGGTGATGTCAACATCAAATTGCTCCCAATAGAAAGATTTGCTTTGAGCGGAGCTGTTGTCTGGGGAAACAAGCAAAGAGAGAAGAACGGCTAGTGCAATTAGTAACCATCTAGACAAGGTGGAAAACTTCTTCATAAGATCCTTTCCTCCAAGATCAATGCGCAACAAACTGTATTATAGGAAATAATCACGGAAAATGCAGGAGCAGCGTCATTTTAGAATTCATGCACGCAGCATGCAATACAGGTCGATGTTTCTAGTGTACTTCTTCATCCAACCAGTACGCGATTATTTCCGCTAATTTTCCGGAATCACGCAGCAACGCCAACTGTTCATTAAGTTGCCTTAACAATAGACTGTCATCTATACGCACGACGGCCGCATAAGGTTCCACATTTACTGGTACAACGCCTATTTGGAGCGTTGGATGCTTCCGCATCGCCAATCGGCCCGAGACTGCGTCCACTACGGCTGCTTCCGCCGCGCCATCCGAAACCGAAGCAACCGCTTCATCACTGCTGTTTAGCGGCAGTATCACCAGGTCTTCTCTTGCGGCCCACTCAATTAACTCCACGTGACCTTGCGACCCTAACTCCACGGCGATCGTCTGACCGGCTAGATCAGATAGCTCGACCGTCAATGGCAATTCCCGAGTGGTAATCAAGAGTTCACCTGCGTTGAAATAGCTCTCGCTGTAGGCGAAATCCCTGGTGCGCTCAGGACTCACTACCATTGCTGACAAGAGTAGATCTGCTTTGCCGGTTGCCAGGACATCATAAAGCCCATCATAACTCACCAGGACGAATTCGGCCCGCAGCCCAAGCTGCTGGGCAATGGCGTTGGCAATGTCCACGTCCAATCCTGATGGCTCACCGCCATCAGCCAGTTCAAATGGAGGGAAGGTCGGATCCATACCTACGCGCAGCGTTCCCCGTTTCTGGATCGTCTCCCAAGAGCTCTCATCGGAACCACAAGCGGTTAACAAGAGAAAACAGATCGACAACATCACCAGGCGTCGGAGCCCCAAATGGTCACTCATGATTGTGTCCTGCGCTGACTAGTTGCCAGTGTATTTCTTCACCTCTTGATAGATCGGCTTCTCGATAAACTCAGGCGTAATCATCGTATAGTAATCCATATAGCTTTTGGTCGGCGCTGGGTAGCGAAGCACCCAGATAGCAGCCGTCTCCACATATTCCCACTTATCTTCGACAAAACGCAGCGCTTCCAAAGTGTAGTTGATACGCTGTCCAGGCCGAACCGCTCGGGTCCATCGGGGATGATCGTTCCAACCCATTTCGGTGATGAATATCTTCTTGTCGTCATCACCATTTTCAATCATTATCTGCCTAAGCAGCTCAACCCGCCGAAAATTGAGTATTTCTGGTCCGGGTGCTGCGGTGGGGGGGAAGGTCAATCCATAGCTGTGGACGGCCAGGGCATCGAAAAATGAGCCGCCCCCAGCTTCATAAATCCCTTGGAGGTAGAGTAGATCATTGAGGCCCCACTGCGATCCCGGAGCCTCGAGCGTTGGGGCCAGGGCGCCAGCCAGGACAGTGATCTCAGGATTCGCCTGCTTCACAGCGGGATACACAATTTTCAGCAAATCGACGTATGTTTCGGGTCCCGTGGTGCGATAGCCCCACTCGAAACTGAGATTAGGTTCGTTGCCCACAACGATGTAATCGAGCTGCCCCTGATATCGGTCTACGAAAGAGGCGGAAAATGCCGCGAAATCAGCGAAGGCGGTCTCATCCAAGTAGTTAAGCGGCGTATCCGCCGGACGCGCCCATTTTGGCGTCAATCCAATTCGGGCGATAACCCTAAGCCCTTGCGCTGATGCGTGGCGCATCACCATGTCGGGATGACGCCAATCTATCTCGCGATTTTCTCCTTGATAATAGGCCCAAGGGAAGAACTCGACAATCCAGGAGGCGCCCATCTGCCGGACCATCTGTAGCGATCGCTGTATCTTCCACTCCTCTACTTCATCAGTCAGCCGGGTGTGGACGCCTACGATGGGGTGGGTGGTCTGGACAGTTTCTTCTGGACCCACTGAGATCAGCAACGGTGGCGGGTTCAGCAAAACCAATAGGAGGCAGAATGCGACAATCCGCAGACCTGGGCTGAGAGAGAGATTGGCAGGCAATTGTGCGATTGACGGCAGTTTGAGAGATCGGTGCATTACTCAATGTGGGCGGCTAAGTCGGCGTAGAATTCAGCCCACCATCCAAGGTGTTTGAAGATGCCATCAATACGGACTTCTGGGGGCTCACTCCTATCTGGCATGGGTTCAGGCGGCGTGAATTTCTCGATTTTCTGCATTCGTCTCAGCAGTTCATGTTCCAGCTGAATGTTCAGCATCTTGTTCTGAAAATCGTGAATGATCTCTCCTGACTGGTCGGCGCTGCTGGTCAAATAGGAATTGGGGAGGTTGTCAGTCTCGATAGTGGAGGGCACGCGGGCGGCGTAGCGCAGCACATCTGCTTTGCCAATCTCAAGGTCCTCCAATATCTCCGAGCCCCATTCATGTTGGTACCGCTCGAATGCCAGCGCCATTGGGTTTTCCAACTGTATTATCAGGCGCAGCTGCGTTGACGTAGTCACTTTCAGACCCTGATAGTGTTCAGATAGCTGGGAGGAGAGCTGGTTCCACTCGGCACCGGCAATTTGATGCGGGGTAATGCTGCCGAAACTCAGCACGATCTGTCCCAATTCCTTATAAGCACTCTCCAGCCCTGGCAATAACAAGGACGTGGTCGGAGGCCTGGGGCTTGACCACGCTTCGATCTGCAGTGAGTGCTCCATTTCTTTGAGCAAATAGTGCTGCACCTGGGACAGCAGCAGCGGCGCGGGTTTTTGTTCGATCTCTGAGCGACCGCTGTGCTTTCGAACCAGGCGGCGCAGCTGCTTAAGTGACGCTGCCGCGGCTTCCGGCTCCAGCAGCTCAGGTGCGACCGCTGATGAGGCGTTGAGCGCCTCCTGAGCATGGTGTGCGAAAACTGCCCGCCGGTCAATTTCTGTGTGACCAGCGAAGAGGTTCGAATTCCCGGCTAACTGTTGGGCATGGTCAACTAGATGAGCTGTCAGTCCGGGGTTAAGGTTCAGATGGCGGTCGAGGGAGCCGCGGCGGATAATCAGCGGCGCGCGCCGCAGCAGGCCATGATGAGCATGCCAAAGGGGGGCGAATATCTCCTTGATCCGGTGGATGCTGGTGTCATCTTCCACCACCAGGAGCAGATTGATGTCCGATTCAGCCTGATTGTAATGCCCCTGGACCAAACTGCCATACAGATAGGCG
>JAHEEY010000065.1 GCA_024640485.1 Chloroflexota bacterium
CCTCCCGGTGCTCTATTTCTTTTCGTTCAAACCCCTGCTTCTGAAAACCTACCAGCAAGATCAATCCGAAAGAATTCTCCAGGCTCGCTTGCGCCTGGTAGCGTATGCGGATCGCCACACCCTAACGGAACTGACCGAATTTTGCCTGAACGAAATTGAAGCGTTGGCCAGGAGCGACAGCAGCTTCTTTCATTTCCTGGATGCTGACCAAAACAGATCGAAGCGGGTGGTCTACTCAACCAACACCCGGCAGAAAGTGGCCGAAGATATATTACCTGACTCCCTCGACAATATAGATCCAGCAGGTGTCTGGGCCGATGCCCTGCGTCACCGCAAGCCCATCATTCATCCCGGCCCCGGCGCCAGGGCATTGCCCCAGGAAAACGCCCCGGGGGAGCTCTCCGTCGCCCGTCAAATGGCGATCCCTATTCTGCGAAGCAACAGGGTGGTTGCTCTCCTCGGCTTGAGCAGCTGGACCCGGGATTTCACCGCCGATGACGTCAAACATCTGTCCACCTTCGCCGATTTCGCATGGGATGTTATCGAACACAAGCAAGCCGAAGACGCCCTCAGCCAAAGCGAGCAGAAATTCCGCACCTTCGTGGATTGGACCTACGATTGGGAGAAATGGCTGGATCCCCACGGCAATGTCGTCTATACCTCACCTTCCTGCGAGCGCATAACCGGCTGCAAGCCCGAGGATTTCATAGCGGATCCCAACTTATTGATCCACATTGTCCACCCTGACGACCGCCAATTCTACCTGGACCACCATCAGATTGTTCATGATGAGTCTGCCGGCTCAGCGGCTGTGGAATACCGCATCATTTCCCGCGACGGAACTGAGCGCTGTATTGAACATTTCTGCCGCCCCCTTTGGGCCCCAGATGGCCGTTACCTGGGGCGGCGGATCAGCAACCGCGACATCACCCAACGAAAATCGAACGAAAAGAAGATCGTCGACCAGATTCAGAGAGAGGCGGTCCTGACCAAAGCAATCGAAACACTCCGAACCGATATCGCCCGCGACCTGCACGATACCCTTGGGCAGAACATCAGTTTCCTGAGTATGAGTCTTGCCCATCTATCTACCGCGGATTTGAACAGCCTCATAGACACCCATGTCCCCATCAAAAATATGATCGAGGCGGCCAACGAATCCTACGATCTGATCCGCGCCATGCTCGATATTCTCCAATCCGCAGACTCTGCCGAGCCTCTCAGCTTGTTCACCCGCTACGCCTCACAGATTGCCGAAAGATCTGCGATTCAAATCGATCTGAACAGCTGCGGCTATTCCGATCAGCTGGCCTCTCACCAAATCCGTCAGCTCTTCTTCATTTTCCGCGAGGCCCTCAGCAATATCGAAAAGCATGCCCATGCCACCCAGGTCTCTGCTGAATTCCTGGGCGGGCCGCATGCCCTGACCCTGAAAATAGCCGACAATGGACACGGATTCGATCCGGAAGCCCTTCAAACAACCAACCATTATGGGTTGAAATTCATGGGCGAGAGAGCCGCCAAAGTGAAAGGTTCCCTTTCAATTCAATCTAAACCTGGCGATGGCACCACCGTCACCGTGGTTATCCCATATGAAAATGGCCATTCAGCACTATCAGCCTGACAACTACCTGATATGAAAATACTGATTGTCGATGACCACAATCTATTCCGCGAAGGTATAGCCGCCATGATCCGGCAGGAACGCGACATTGAGGTTGCCGGCCTCGTGGGAACCGTTCAAGAAGCGGTGGCTGCGGTTCGCGCCCTGAAACCCGATATCATCCTGATGGATTTCAGCCTCCCTGACGGCACCGGAGCCGACGCCACCAGGGAGATCGTCCAGGAATACCCTGACTGCAAGGTCATATTCATGACCATGTCAGAAAAGGATGAAGATTTATTTGCCGCGGTTCGCAGTGGCGCCGTCGGCTATCTCATGAAAAATACCACCCTTCCCAAGCTGGTCGACGCCTTAAGAGCCGTTCACCGCGGGGGAAGCGCCCTCTCCAGCCTCATGACCCTGCGTTTGATGAAAGAGTTCGCCAGAACCAAGGAATCCAGCCATTCAGCAGATCCCGCCCTTGGAAAATTAAGCCCCAGGGAGAAGGAAATACTCATTGAGATTGCCGCCGGCAAAGGGAACCAGGAAATCGCCGGCGACCTCTTTATCTCCGAAAACACCGTCAAATCTCATGTGCATAACATCCTGAAAAAGCTGAACCTTCAAAACCGGGATGAAGCAGCCAGATTCGCCAAAGAGCACGGCTACAGGAAATAGGGGCAGCTTGAGGATCATTGAATGGACGGGGTCTGCCTAATCCTTTCCATGTACGGATCAATGAACAGCTAATCGCGGAATTCCCGGTTCTTTACTCGAGGCAGCCGTGAAGAAATGGTGTATTTGATGATATAAAAAGCTCTCCACGGTTTACCCGGGATCATTATGATCCCACCCAAAAGACCATCCCTGAGGATGGTCTTTTTTGATGCCTAATGGTTGAGAACGATGGATGTTGTTCAGGTTCGGAATGCGCTAATCTGTACCCTACCGAGATCGATATTGATCACAGATAGATGGATGGCAGCTTTGGGCACTCCTGATCGAGAAGCGACAACAATGGCCACGTCAAAAACAATCGTCATATTCGGCAGTGAAAACATATTCAGCGCATCCATCAAGGTCCTCTTGTCGGTCAAAGCCGACTGGGAAATAGTCAGCGTCTGCAACAAAAACGGTTGGGAAGCGTTGAACTTAGCTCTGGAAGCCGTCCGTCCAGACACCGTCGTCATTCATCAGGAATCCCTTGAAGATCCCACCAGCTTAGTGATGCGGCTATTGCAGGATCATCCAGCCGTTAGGGTAATTGTGATCAATTTGGAGAGCAACTTGATGGATGTATACAGCAAACAGAACATTTTCGCTCAGGGGATCTCCAACCTGTTTCAGGTGATCGAGAACGCCCCAGAATCCCTTTCGGGATAGTTGAGCCTATTTCCAGCTGTGAAAGAAGAAAGTGCGTCATTTCAGAACAGGAGAGAGGAGGTGCTTTGATTCAAGAACACAATATTGTCACACCAGGCCATCAGCGCAAAGGCGATCGCGTGACAGTTCATTTCTCATCGAATCGGCAGCCAGTGGGGGACAACATGCCCAAAAAAGCGGTGCATGAGAACTAGACTCTGAAGGAATTCAGTTTTAAATTTGGGAGAATTACAGTGTCTAATCGAAAATTTCTGAATATAGCGATTATGGTATTGATGCTTACAGCTGTTCTGGTAGGGAGTACCGGCCATTCGCGCGCCCAAGACGCCCAGCAGATATCAGCTCAAGTTGATCTCGCCATGCCGGCGGGCCCAACCGACGAGTCCAAAGTTCCTCATTACTTCGGTCCCAATCCGAACTGGGCAAACAGCCCCTATACGCTGGCGGACGCCACTGTCACCATCTCCGGTGAAGGCAGCGGCGCCACCGCGGTCGCCTCGGTCGGGGTAGACGGTGCCATCACCGGCATCACCATCACCGATCCCGGCCGCGGCTATACTTCAGCCACGGTCTCCATCGGTGGGGCTGGAAACTCCGCTCTCGCGGAAGCGACTGTCACCATCGGCGGTGTCGTCACTGCAGTCAGCGTTGATTCCGCCGGCTCCGGGTACACCGCCCCCCTGGTCATATTCGAGGACCTCGCTGGCGTGACCACGCCAGCCACCGCCATCGCCTACGGCGGGGTCGATGCAATCACGTATGTTGGCGGCAGCGGCTACACCATGCCCACCGTGGACTTTGACATGCCCGACGCTCCTGATGGCGTACAGGCCAGAGCCCATGCCGAGTTCGACCCAATCACAGGAGACATCACCGCTATCGTGGTAGACCAACCGGGATCCGGCTACTCCTCCGCACCCCATGTGGTGATCCGCGACGGCACCCTGTTCGACCCCATCATCCACGATACCGGCACCTTCACCGCCTCTATCGCCACCACTACGCTGGCAATCCAGAGCGTGGTCGTGGAATCCTATGGAGACGGCTACACCACCGTCCCAGGGGTGTGGATTGAAGACACCCTGAACGTCGGCAACGGCACCGGGGCGGCTGCCACAGCCTTCACAGACAGCGGCGCCATCACCGCCATCACCATCACCGCGCCCGGCTCGGGCTACGTCACCACAGGCGGCATCAAGAAATTCCAGGACGGCCTGCCCAAGCTGTGCATCCCGACCGCCAATTTCGCCGAATGCGCCGACGTCGCCAACAACTTGGGCCAATACCTGCCCATCGCCTTGGCCGACACTGATACTTTCTCTATCGGCAGCGGCTTCGACCTTGACGCCGACTACTATGTGATCGCCCTGGTGCAGCACCGTGAGCAGATGCACTCCGACCTGCCCCCGACCTTGCTGCGCGAGTACGTACAGCTCGAGACCCCGGCCAACACCTCCTGGAGCAAGCACATCGCGCTTACCACAGACCTGCTCGACGGCACCTCCGTCCCGACCCTCATGCCCGACGGAACGCAGGCATACGCAGTCGACGACCCCCACTTCCTAGGGCCGGTCATCGTGGCCAATAAAGACAAGCCGGTCCGCATTGTGTTCTACAACTTGCTGCCAGACGGTCAAGCTGGCGACCTGTTCCTGCCCACCGACTCGACCATCATGGGTTCGGGGCCTGGTCCCATGGAAATGATGCCGGAAGTTGACCAGGGCAGCGTCATGGACGGGGTCCGCAACCCCGAATGCACCGAAACATTCCCGAAGAGCGATAATTGCTTCGCGGACAACCGCGCCACCCTGCACCTCCACGGCGGCATCACCCCCTGGATCAGCGACGGCACCCCCCACCAATGGATCACCCCAGCCAACGAGACCACCCCCTGGCCGCAGGGCGTCAGCGTCGAGGCCGTGCCTGATATGATCAACGTCCCCGGCGTGCCGGACTGCTCGGATCCTGCTGACGGCTGCATGAGCTTCTACTACACCAACCAGCAGAGCGCCCGCTTCATGTTCTACCATGACCACGCCTGGGGCATCACCCGCCTCAACGTCTATGCTGGCGAGGCCGCCGGCTATGTGATCACCGACGAGACCGACGCCAGGCTGATGGCTCCGGGAGGCCCCTTGGCCGACGTTGGCCTGGGCATCCCTCTGGTCATCCAGGACCGCACCTTCGTGCCCCAAGACACCCAGATGTACAACCAGGTCGACGGCAGTGGGAATGTCACCAGCTATGGACAGGACCCCACCTGGGACGCCAGCCGCTGGGGCGGCTACGGCAACTTCTGGTACCATCACGTCTATATGCCCGCCCAAAACCCCGGCGACCCGTCTGGCATGAGCGCCTACGGCCGCTGGATGTACGGCCCCTGGTTCTGGCCGCCGGCCACCCCGCTGTACGGGCCCATCGCCAACCCATACTACGACCCCAGCTGCAACCTGGACGTTCCGGCCACCTGGCAGTACGACACCGATCCGTTCTGCGAACCGCAGCTCATCCCTGGCACGCCCAACATCTCGGCCGGCATGGAGCAGTTCAACGACACCCCCATCGTCAACGGCACCGCCTATCCGACCACCAATGTTGAGCCCAAAGCGTACCGCTTCCGCATCCTCAACGCCGCCAACGACCGCTTCTGGAACCTGCAGTGGTACGTCGCCGACGCTTCAGGCACCGAGGTAGCCCTCAATCCTGCTGAGCTGGCCGCCGCCCAGATCGACCCTAACATCTTCCCCACCCCCGACACCAGCGTCAGCCCCGCCGGCCCCAGCTGGATCCAGATCGGCAGCGAGGGCGGCTTCCTGCCCGCGCCGGTGGTGGTCCCCAACCAGCCAATCACCTGGATCATCGACCCCACCCGCTTTGATGTCGGCAATGTCGATCTGCACGCCCTGCTGCTGGCCCCCGCCGAGCGAGCTGATGTCATCGTCGACTTCTCCCGGTTTGCCGGCAAGACCCTGATCCTGTATAACGACGCCCCTGCCGCCTTCCCGGCCCGGGTCTCCAGCTACGACTACTACACTGGCGGGCCAGACCTGAGCCCGGTCGGCGCCCCCACCATCCTGCCCGGCTACGGCCCCAACACCCGCACCATCATGCAGGTGAAGGTCTCGGCGGACAGAGCCGATGGGCTGCAGATCACAACCTACAATTTGGCCGCCCTCAAGACTGCCTTCCGTCACAAAGCCGACGGCTCCGGTGTCTTCGAATCAGGCCAGCACCCCATCATCGTCGGCCAGGCCGCCTACAACTCGGCTTACGGCACCAGCTTCTCCGGCAACAGCTACTGCAACGGCCCTGGCAACACCAATACCCGCTGCGATGGCTTCCTTCGCATCTTGGATCAGGGCGGCACCATGTTCGGCTTCAACACCCTACGCTCGCCCAACACCAAGACGGTAATCAAGATCGAGCCCAAGGCGATCCACGACGAGATGAACTCCACCGCCTTTGACGAATTCGGGCGCATGACCGCTAACATCGGCGTGGAAGCCGTACCAGCTACTCCGGGTCTTCAGAACGTCGTTTTGTACCCGTACAACAACCCGGCCACCGAGCTGATCGACGCCACCAACCTGCCCAAGATCGGCCTGGATGACATCAATAACCCGGATTTCAAGGTACAGGCGATCTCCGTAGGAGACGACGGTACCCAGATCTGGAAGATCACCCACAACGGCGTTGACACCCACCCGATCCACTGGCATCTGTACGACGTGCAGGTCCTCAACCGGGTCACCTGGGACAACATCATCCTGCCGCCCGAACCCAGCGAGCTGGGCTGGAAGGACACCCTGCGGGTCAGCCCTCTGGAGGACACCATCGTCGCCCTGCGGCCGATCATCCCGTATGTACCGTTTGATCTGCCCAACAGTGTCCGGCCGCTGAACCCGATGACACCGATCGGCTCACAAATGGGCTTCAACAGCACCGACCCCAGCGGCAACCCGACCTCCGCCATCTTCAACCAGTTGGTCAACTTTGGCTGGGAGTACGTCTTCCACTGCCACATCCTCAGTCACGAAGAGATGGACATGATGCGGCCGGTCTCCGTGGCGCTGCCGCCCATCGCTCCGGACGGCCTCGTGTTCGACGCGGGGCTGCTCACCTGGAACGACAACTCCATCAATGAGACCGCTTTCGTGGTCCAGCGCGATGAAGGGTCTGGCTGGGTTGACCTTGCCACCATAGAGCAGCCGCTGCACCAGCCCGACCCCACCGACCCGGCCAACAAGGGGCTGCGCAGCTACTTCGACACCACCTTCAAGCCGGGCAAGAAGGATATTACCCTCCGATACCGGGTCGTCGCTCTGAACAGGATCGGCTATCTGGACGGCACCGACCCATTAATGCCTGGGTTCCCGGAAATGACCGTCCAGTCAGTGTCGACACCCTTGCTCTATGACAATACTGGTATCCCCCCGGAGGCTCCCATCTTGACGGCTGCCTATCAAAGCGGGCCGCAGATCCTGCTGAACTGGAGCGATACCGCTAACGAAACCAGCTTCACCGTGGAACGATCCATCGATAACGGCGTGACCTTTACCCAGATCATAACCCTGGGGACAGACATCACTACCTACACCGACCTGAGTATCACCCTGAACGCAGCCTATACCTACCAGGTGTACGCCACCAATGCGGGCGGTAACTCGCCAATGTCCAACCAGGCCACGGTCAAGACGCCCCCGAATGCCCCCAGCAACCTGACCGCTGTGTATCAGGACAGGCTGCAAGCCGTGCTTAACTGGACGGACAACTCCTCAGTCGAAGATGGGTTTATTATCGAACGCATCGAAGGGGACATCACCACGTTTATCGCCACGCTGGGTCCCGACGTTGTAACCTATCCTGACGCCGCCATCGCCTTTGACGGCGAGTACGTCTACCAGGTATACGCGTTCAACGCCTCAGGCACCTCGGCGCCATCTAACGTGGCCGCGGTTGATCCGCCTCCGCTTGCTCCCACCGGTCTGACCGCGCTTTATCAGTCTGGCGTGCAGCTGACCTGGTTCGACAACTCCCTTGCCGAGACCGGCTTCACCATCCAGCGGTGCGCAGGCGCGGGCTGCCTACCCGCACCGTTCGCCACTGTCGGACCCTTGCAAACTGGGAATGGTGTCGGCAATGTTGCCTACCTCGATACGACTGTGTTGGCGAACACCAGTTACACCTACCAGATAGTTGCCTTCAACGCCACCGGTCCGTCGGATCCTTCGAACAGCCTTACCATACCCATTCCGGATATCCCGGCGGCTCCTGCGCTCGGAACCATTACCAGTCAGGGTAAGAAGATCACGGTCAACTGGACAGCCGTTGCCAACGTCAGCGGTTACACCATCCAGTGGTCTACCGACAGTTTCGCCACCTTGGCGGGGACTGGCTCGGCAGCGGCGAACGCCGCCAGCTTCACCACCCCCAATCTGACCCGTGGGACAACCTACTTCTTCAGAATCAGGGCGGACAGAGCAGTCGGGTCATCTCTATGGGCGTACTACCCGGCCCACACACCATAAGCTTCGCAGGCAAAGTTGGGGGAGGGAGCTATCCCTTCCCCAACATGCCCCGCATGCCGCATCCAGCTTTCGGCGCCGCTCTCTGACTGGTGCCGGCAGCCGCTCAATTACCTGAATAACGAAAACCCTCCATCCCTGCCCGACAGGCAAAGGATGGAGGGTTCGTTTTTACCAGTGAAGTCCATCAAGAAGAACAGCCCGCAATCGAATGGGAACGGCTCGGCTGTCCATCGCCGCCCATGCCCGCTGTACCATCCCCGCCGTCTGCCCGGAACCCTTGACAGCCGAAAAGCTTGATCCATACGCTGCCGCGCACCTGGGTTCCGGCTCTGCTCCTCACCCCCTGCAGGCAGCGGGCCGCGCGGGTGCAGCCGCTGACGCCGGCGGCCGATTCCCACATCATTAGCGCTCTCATAAGGCATATTGACAGCCATCTTCCCTTTATGCTACAACTTACTATATTGATTATCGCTCCTTTTTTGACACCATCTAGCAGGCTCGCCTGTCACTCATGCCGTGTCAAAGCCCAACCGTAGCGCCATACCTGACATCAGCTGACTCGTGTTGAGAATCGGAGATCAGGAGGAGTTCATGCCCCCGACCCATGTCCCCACCCAGAGAAAGCTCAGCGGCCCTGAGAAGCAGCAGCTGATCGATGCCCTGAATCATGTTTTTCCCACCTACGATTACCTGGAGATGTTCCTATCCGCTGAAGTAGACCTGGTGCTGGCCAACATCTCAGCGCCCGCGGCCATGCCCATTGTGTTGTTCAAGCTCCTTCAGCAAACCGAAGCCACCAATAAGACCTTCAAGATGCTCTACAAAGCCCGGCAGAACCGGCCCGACGATCCTGAGCTGTACCGGCTGAGCCAAACGCTGGGTATCACCCCCGCCACCAACAACCTGGAGCTGATTCTTCAGCAGGAAAACATCCTCTTCGACATCGCCACTTTCCGCAGCCGCATCGCCGCCGTAGAAGGGCAGGTGTGCCGGGTAGAAATCAACGGTCAGGCCAAAGGGACCGGCTTCCTCATTGGTCCTTCTGCGGTGATGACCAACTACCACGTGGCCGAGTCTGTCATAAAGGGAACCAACACGCCGGATCAGATCAGCCTGCGCTTTGACCACAAGCTGCTCGAAGATGGCACCACCATCAACTCAGGCAAGGTTTACCAGCTGGACAGCAGCTGGCTCATTGATTACAGCAAATACAGCAGCGTTGACTTCGAGGAAGAGCCGAAGTCTGGCGATCCGGCAGCCGACGAATTGGACTACGCCATTCTTCGTGTCGCCGGCCGCCCATCAGACGATCTGCTGGGCCAGGTACCCGGCATGGGCGTCAGCCGCGGCAGCATCGATCTATCCGCCGCGGACAGCACCGGCTTCGACACCAACAAAGTCCTCTTCATCCCCCAACATCCCCTGGGCGCCCCCCTGAAACTTACCACCAACACATTCCGCGGCCTCAACGGAAACGGCACCAGGGTTACCTATCTCAATGACACCGACCACGGCTCATCTGGGTCACCCATCTTCAATGCCAACTGGAAACTGGTGGGGCTGCACCACAGCGGCGACCCCGACTACCAGAAACCTGAATACAATCAAGGCATCCCGTTGCCGGCGATACGCAGCTTACTTGGAACCCGAAACAAGCTGGCAGAAATCGCTCAATAGGATTCCCACAAACAGCGTTCAACGATCTTCACTAGACGAGGAAAGCCGCCGATGCAATTGAATGGCCCGCAGATGATCCTGCTTCAGCAATCCATATTGAACGTCTTTCCTACCGGCGACGATCTGTATTTAGCGCTTCTGCCGTTAAATAAGATTTTTACTCACCTGGCGGCAAGAGATAAGGCATACCCGTTTCAGATATTGGACGTCATCCTGGCGGCTCAGAAAGATTCCTGGCTGCCGAAATTGATTCAGCGGATCCGGGATGCCAATCCCGCCGATGCCGACCTGCAGGCCCTCGACGCCTCATTGGGGCCGCTGCTGACAGCGCTGCCGGCAGACCCATATCAGGCATGCTACCTCTGGGGGGCCACCCCCTTTGCCGATAGAGCCCAGTTCCGCAGCGGGCTGCAAGCCATGGAGTATGGGCAGCGGGTGGTGCTGGTCATTAACGGCGGCCCCAAGAGCGGCAAATCCCACTCTTACCAGTTCATCGCCTTCCTGGCGGAAAAGCTTGCCGGCCGCCGCTCGGTACTGGTAGACATGACCGACCAGATAGCCCCCTCTCGCAACCCCGAGGACTTAGCCCAGGTTATCCTTTCGGCCATCGATCCCGCTTTAGCTATCGGCAGTAAGCCAGAAACAGGATGGGAACTGGGCCATCTTTGCCGGCAAATTGCCGCCCACATTCGCAATTTCGGGGAACCTCTTTGGGTCGCCATTGACGGTCTCAGCCAGGTCAACACCCCTGAGCCGACCAAACAAATGGTCCAATGGATGATGAAAGAGGCTGAAAAAGGCAGCATCCCCAATTTACGCCTGGTCCTGATGGGATATACCGAACCGCTGATTGGCGGCCATAGAGTCGAGGAGCAGCAGCTCACCAGCCTGGGCCAGGATGATGTCGCCCACCTGCTGGAACAGGCTGTCGCCGTCCGCGGAATCACGGTCAACGATACCGCCATGAAACAAGAAGCTGACGCTATCTTAGGGCAGCTGCAGGCCAACGCCGATCAGGGGCTGAGCCCGCTGCATAACGCCCTTCTGGCCGCACTGGATAATCTCAGCGCTCCCGGAGGGACTCCATGAAAGCCATTGACTGGGAAGATCCCGCCCGCGGCTACCGGGAAGCCGCCGCTCTCCTGGCCCGTTTCCAACCAGACACCCTCAACCCTTACGGAGAAGCCGGTTCCCGAGACATAGCCATGGTCTACCTGGTGCCCGACAGCACCATCGTCTACGACAACGGCGGAGAGCCGTTTTGGATGCTGCAGCATAAGGTGCGCCGGGCCACCCTGGAACAGTTGGGCACCCCGCAAGCCCTGCGCCAGGCCCTTCAAGCCAACAACCTCACGCCCAAGACCCTCTTGCAGGAGATGATCGAGGCGTACATCGTTGGCTCTCCACTGCCCCTCCATGAGCAGAGCCTGGAACAGCTTACCAATACCTTGCAGGTCGTCGAATGGTTCGAAGGGTTGCTGGACGATCTCCCCCCCAGAGCGGAAGTGGAGCAGCGGATTGCCGTCGGCCGTCTGCTGGCCCCCCTCAATCACCTGGCCGGAAAATGGTTCCGCGGCCGAGATCGCGAGCTGTCCGATCTGGGAGATTACGTCGGCATCACCCCCCCCGGCGCGTCCGACGATATCCCCAACGTCCACCCCGAACCAGACCTCGACAGCCGGCCGCCGCTGATGATTCACGGTCTCGGCGGTCTGGGGAAGTCCAGCCTAATCTCCCGCTTCATCCTGGACCATGTAGACGGCCTGCCCGACCACCAGCGGATACCGGTCGCTTATCTCGACTTCGACCGGCCCGGATTGATCGCCGAGCAGCCGGAAACGCTGCTGATGGAGGCTGCCCGCCAGTTAGCCATCCAATATCCCCAGGTGGCCGCCCAATGCGAAAAACTGCGCCACGATTGGGCCAGGGAAATCAGAGAAACCGCCAGGCTCAATGACGACTTCGGTTACAAGAGTAGCGTCCAGGCGCAGATGGAAAATATCCGTGTTGATATCCTGCAGCTGCGCGTCTCCTTCTTCTCTGATTTCAGCCAAATCGTTTCACAAATCCTAGACGGGACACAGAAACCCTACCTGTTTGTGCTCGACACCTTCGAAGAGGTCCAATACCGCAGCCGGGATTCTGTGGCCGAGTTATGGCGATTCCTTCGCGGCATGCAGCAGCAGCTCCCCACCTTGCGTACTGTCCTCGCCGGGCGGGCCACGATAGAAGAGATCCCCACCACCCCCTACCTGCTCGAAGGGCTAGACGAGGAAGCCTCCGTCGGCTTTCTGCTGGCCCGCGGCGTGGAAGATGAGTCTATTGCCCTGGCCATCGCCCGCGATTTGGACGGCAATCCCCTCAGCCTCCATCTGGCCGCCCAGGTAGTGGACAAGCTGCGACAGGAACAGGGCGGCGCCCTGAGCCAACAAGATGTCCACGCGCTCCTGCAAGATATCGCCGCCGATCACGTTCAAGGGTACCTCTACCGGCGCATCCTGGAACATATCCACGACCCCATGGCCAGGGAAATCGCCCATCCAGGGTTGATCTTGCGCCGGCTCACCCCGGAGATCATTCTCAAAGTCCTGGCGGAACCCTGTGGTCTGAAAATAGACACCCTGGACCAGGCGAATGCCATCTTCATGGAACTACAGCGAGAGGCTGCCCTGGTGCAGTTCGATGCCAGCGGCGCCCTCACCCACCGCCGCGATGTACGCCAGGTCATGTTGGTCGCCCTGAGAGAGGATGAACCGGTAAGAGTGACCAAGATTCACCGAAGAGCCATCGAATACTACCAGAATTTCGATGATCCCCTCTCCCGGGCCGAAGAGATCTATCATCGCATGTTCATGGAGCCTGACTTCGCCAACATCGACACCCGTTGGATGGATGATGTGCAGCCCTATCTGGTAAACGCCTTGAGCGAACTGCCCGCCTGGGCCCAACCGGAGCTCGCCTCTCGCCTTCATGTAGAAGGGTTTGAGATCGACTGGGATCGCGCCAGCGCCGAAGCATGGCAGCTCCGCGCCGAGAAACGGGCCATGGAGCTGGTCAATCGCGGCCGCTTCACCGAGGCAATCGACCAGCTCGCCCAATGGCCCTTCAAGAAGGCCGAATACTCGCTGGGCAGCCCGCTCTATTTGCTGGAAGCCCAGGCGCTGGCTGGCCTCCGCCGTTGGGATGCCGCCCGCGTCGTCGCCAATCGGGGCATTAGTTCCACCCTGAAAACAGACAACGTCGGCCTGCTTATCGAGCTCTACCTGTTGTCCTCCCTCGCTTCCGAAAATACCGCCCATTACCCCCAATCCAGGGAAATGTTGGCCGAGGCACGAACCCTGCTGCGCCATTCCAACGATCGCCGCCGGCAGCTTGAAGTGGAAATTCGTCTGCTGCGCCAATACCGGCTGGAGGGGGTCAGCGACCACCCAGACTTAAGCCCGCTGCGGCAATCTATAGCGGCCAGCTTCACTAACCTCCAGGACTTCGACCTTGCCAGCTATCCCCGGCTGCTGCGCGACCTGGCTCTGGAAATGGGCCGGCTGGACCAGAAGATCCTGGCTCGGATCATCCGGTTGATCGGGCTGGGCCAGCCGGATATCAACCAGCAAGTACAGCTGCTCAACGCCGTCGCCGCATGGGATATCGAGGCCGCCGCTGGAGGGCAGCCGGTCAAGCTGGATTGGCCGTTTATTCCCGATGACATCAAGGGTTCACTGAATGATCCCACCTCCCGCCGGGAGACATGGGGATGGCTGGTAGAACAAAATGACAGCCTCCGCGATTTGACCTTTTCCAGCTTGCTGGATAGCGAGACCGTCATCCCCGACGCTGTCTCTGTCGCGCTGGTGGGCATCCTCCAGGGATCGTCACAAGACCGGCTCTATTCATCCTTACTTTAGCGGCAGTTAG